>JBLMVT010000024.1:0-24568 GCA_050256835.1 Betaproteobacteria bacterium
ATGTGGCCGCGACGGTAGTTCTTCTCGGTGGAGATGAACTCCTTGCCGTAGCTCCAGTGCCGGTAGTTGACCGGCATGCCGACCGACGCGTAGGCGTCCATCATCTGCTCGGCGGTGATGACCTCGAGCTGCGTCGGGTAGGTGTCCAGGCCGAAGCGCTCGGCGGTCGCCCGGATCACTTCGTGGTAGCGCTCGATCAGCTCGAACGACCAGTCGCTCGGCGCGGGCAGCGGCTCGGTCGGCCGCCGTTCAAGCGGCAGGGGCCGGCGCGGCACCGGCTTGGCAAGGATCGCGCTCATGTCGCGGCGACCTCCTTCTTGAACAGCTCGCGGAACACCGGGTAGATGTTCGACGCCTCGGTCACCTTGCGCATGGCGAACATCTTGTGGTCGCGCGCGAGCTGCGCGTACTCGTCCCACAGATTCTGCTCTTCCTCGGCCACCTGCACGTAGGCGAAGTAGCGCACCAGCGGCAGGATGGCGTGGGCCAGCAGTTCGCGGCAGCGGCCGCTGTCGTGATGCCAGTTGTCGCCGTCGCTGGCCTGCGCTCCGTAGATGTTCCACTCGTTGCTCGGATAGCGCGCGCGGATGATCTCCTCCATCAGCACCAGCGCCGAGGACACCACCGTCCCGCCGGTTTCGGTGGCGTGGAAGAAGTTCTGCTCGTCGACCTCCTGCGCCTGCGTGTGGTGGCGGATGAAGACGATGTCGATCTTGTCGTAGTGGCGCGTCAGGAACAGGTAAAGCAGGATGAAGAAGCGCTTGGCGAGATCCTTGCGCCCCTCGTCCATCGAGCCCGACACGTCCATCAGGCAGAACATCACGGCCTTGCTGGTCGGGACCGGCACGCGGATGCGGTTGCGGTAGCGCAGATCGATCGGGTCGAGGTAGGGAATGCGCGCAAGCCGCGCCTTGAGCAGCTCGATGCGCGCCTCGGTTTCCTTGATCTCGCGCTCGCGCATCTCGCTGCCCGGGTCGCGGTCGTCGGGCCGGTGATGGCGCAGCAGGCTCGCCAAGTGCGCCTCGAGCCGGCGCAGCTCGCGACGCGACTCCGAGCCGATGGCGATGCGCCGCCCGATCGCCCCGCGCATCGAGCGCACGACGTGCAGGTTGTTGGGCGTGCCGTCGCTCGTGAAGCCGGCGCGGTGCGTCTTCCATTCCGGCGTCTCGGCGAGCTGGGTGCGCGCCATGTTCGGCAATGCCAGGTCGTCGAAGAAGACCTGCATGAACTCTTCCTTGGTGAGGTGGAAGACGAAGTCGTCCTCGCCCTCGCCGGAATCGCTCGCCTGGCCCCGGCCGGATCCACCCGCACCACCGCCCTTGGGCCGCTCGATGCGGTCGCCGCGCACGTACTCCTTGTTTCCCGGGTGCACCGTCTCGCGCACCCCGCCCTGCGCGTGACCGAACACCGGCTCGTTGATGTCGCGCCGCGGGATGTGGATGTCCTCGCCCTTCTCCATGTCGCGGATGCCGCGACCGTCCACCGCGCGGCGCACCGCCTCGCGGATCTGCTCGCGATGACGGCGCAGGAAGCGCTCGCGATTGCCGATCGACTTGTTCTTGCCGGCAAGCCGTCGGTCGATGATCTGTTGCAACATGGATGCCGTCCGTTCCTCGCCGGCTGTCTTCAGCTGCTCTTGCGCACGCGCAGGTACCACTCGCACAGCAAGCGCACCTGCTTGGGCGTATAGCCCTTGGCGACCATGCGCGTGACGAAGTCCTCGTGCTTCTTCGCGTCTTCGGCGCTCGCCTTAGCGTTGAAGCTGATCACCGGCAGCAGCTCCTCGGTATTCGAGAACATCTTCTTCTCGATCACCGTACGCAGCTTCTCGTAGCTCGTCCACAGCGGGTTCTTGCCGGCGTTGTTGGCGCGTGCACGCAGCACGAAGTTGACGATCTCGTTGCGGAAGTCCTTCGGGTTCGCGATGCCGGCGGGCTTCTCGATCTTCTCGAGCTCGGCGTTGAGCGAGCTGCGGTCGAACACCTCGCCGGTGTCGGTGTCGCGGTACTCGTGGTCCTGGATCCAATAGTCGGCGTACGTGACGTAGCGGTCGAAGATGTTCTGGCCGTACTCGCTGTAGCTCTCGAGGTAGGCGGTCTGGATTTCCTTGCCGATGAACTCGGCGTACTTCGTCGCCAGGTGCTCCTTGATGAACGCCAGGTACTTCTGCTCGAGCTCGGGCGCGAACTGCTCGCGCTCGATCTGCTGCTCGAGCACGTACATCAGGTGCACCGGGTTGGCCGCGATTTCGGTCGAGTCGAAGTTGAACACCTTCGAGATGATCTTGAACGCGAAGCGCGTCGAGATGCCGCTCATGCCCTCGTCGACGCCGGCGTAGTCGCGGTACTCCTGGTAGCTCTTGGCACGCGGGTCGGTGTCCTTCAGGTTCTCGCCGTCGTAGACCTGCATCTTGGAGAACAGCGACGAGTTCTCCGGCTCCTTCAGGCGGGTGAGAACGGCGAACTGCGCCATCATCTTCAGCGTGCCGGGTGCGCAGGTGGCATTGGCCAGCGAAGAGTTGCGGATCAGCTTCTCGTAGATGTGGATCTCTTCGGAGACGCGCAGGCAGTACGGCACCTTGACGATGTAGATGCGATCCAGGAAGGCTTCGTTGTTCTTGTTGTTGCGGAACGCCTTCCACTCGCTCTCGTTGCTGTGCGCGAGGATGATGCCGTCGAAAGGAATCGCGCCGAAGCCTTCGGTCCCCTTGTAGTTGCCTTCCTGCGTCGCGGTGAGCAGCGGGTGCAGCACCTTGATCGGCGCCTTGAACATCTCGACGAACTCGAGCAACCCCTGGTTGGCCAGGCACAGGCCGCCGGAATAGCTGTAGGCGTCGGGGTCGTCCTGGGCGTAGGTCTCGAGCTTGCGGATATCGACCTTGCCGACCAGCGAGGAGATGTCCTGGTTGTTCTCGTCGCCCGGCTCGGTCTTGCTGACCGCGATCTGCTTGAGGATCGACGGGTAGCGCTTGACGACGCGGAACTTGCGCACGTCGCCGCCGTACTCGTCGAGCCGCTTGACGGCCCACGGCGACAGGATGCGCGTGAGGTAGCGCTGCGGAATGCCGTATTCCTTCTCGAGGATCGGCCCGTCCTCCAGCGCGTTGAACAGCCCGAGCGGCGACTCGTTCACAGGCGAGCCCTTGATGGCGTAGAACGGCACGTCCTGCATCAGCTGCTTCAGCCGCTCGGCGATCGAGCTCTTGCCGCCGCCCACCGGCCCGAGCAGGTAGAGGATCTGCTTCTTCTCCTCCAGCCCTTGCGCCGCGTGGCGGAAGTAGGACACGACCTGCTCGATCGAGTCCTCCATGCCGTAAAACTCGGCGAAGGCGGGGTAAACCTTGATGACCTTGTTCGCGAACAGGCGCGACAGGCGCGGGTCGTTGCGCGTGTCGATCTGCTGCGGGTCGCCGATGGCCTTGAGCATGCGCTCGGCCGCGGTGGCGTAGGCGAGCGGGTTGCGCCGGCATTCGGCGAGGTATTCCTCGAGGGAAAGCTCTTCCTCGCGGGTCCGCTCGTAGCGCGCCGCGAAGCTGCTCATGACGTCCATGCTGATCTCCTGCATCAGGACGACGGCGGCAGCGGGCTGCCAGCCGTCCGGGAAGTTCTGATGAAGTCCTGCCCCGCGCGCGGGACGTTAGGCTCCATCAGAGCTTTCCTTGCAATCAGCGGCGATGCGTCATCGAGTCTGGTCCTTCGTCGGCAGCAGCGTACGTCAAGATAACCCGCGAATGCCGGCCTGTTCACCTCGAATCATGCCTCGATCGAGCAAGACGCATGCCTCGGGTGTGTTCATTGTCGCGCGGTCGACCGCCATGGCCTCGTGAAGTTCCACACGCCCCCGAAGGCAACAACACGGGGGGCACAGGGCCGGTTGACAGGGTCCGCGCGCATGCCCTCAGGTTGTCGAACGCACTCTATCGATCAGCGCGTTCAGCGCATCGAGCGAATCGAAGGCGATCGCCACCTCGCCCTGCTGTCCGCGCCGCGTGCGCTTGCGCAGCCGGATCTCGACGTTCGCCGTCAGCAGGTCCGACAGCTCCTCCTCGAGCCGGACCACGTCGCGCGGCTTGTCCTTGCGAACGCGCAGCAGCGGCGTCTGCCGGCCGCCGCCGGCGGCCTCGCGCGCGACCAGGCGCTCGGCCTCGCGCACGCTCAGCTTGCGGGCACAGATGGTGCTCGCGCAGGTGATCTGGTGCGCGCGGTCGAGCGCGAGCAGCGCTCGGGCGTGACCCATGTCGAGGTCGCCGGCCATCAACATCTGCTGCACGGGCTCGGCCAGCTGCAGCAGGCGCAGCAGGTTGCTCGCCGCACTGCGCGAGCGCCCGACGGCCTGCGCGGCCTGCTCGTGCGTGAGGCCGAACTCGCCGGTCAGGCGCTGCAGGCCTTGCGCTTCCTCGAGCGGGTTGAGGTTCTCGCGCTGGATGTTGTCGATCAGGCCCATGACTGCCGCCGCCTCGTCGGGGACGTCCTTGACGAGCACGGGCACCTCGTCGAGCCCCGCCAGTCCGGCCGCACGAAAACGCCGCTCGCCAGCGATGATCTCGTAGCGCTCCGGCGCGACCGGGCGCACCAGCACGGGCTGCATGACGCCCTGGCTCTTGATGCTCTCCGCCAGTTCGTACAGCGAGCCCTCGTCCATGCGGGTGCGGGGCTGGTACCTGCCTGGCTGGAGCTGCGAGAGCTTGAGCACCGTCGGCGCACCTTCGCGGACCGCTGCTGCGCCCGGGGAGTCGCCCTCCTTCACGCGCGGTCCGAGCAATGCCTCGAGGCCGAGCCCCAGGCCCTTGGGTTTCTTGGTCACCATGAGGGTGATTGTCGGCCCTGCCCGCGCACATGCGTCAACGGCGGTTTACGCGCGTCGCCTGCTGCAACGCAGCGCTTGCCTTATCCTCCGCCCAAAGCAGCAGCGAGGTGGCGATGAAGCACATGGTCTACGTCGATGGCCAGGAGGGCACGACCGGGTTGCGCATCCACGAGTATCTCGCGCAACGCGACGACATCGGGCTGCTGCGCATCGACGCCGACCGCCGCAAGGATGCCGGCGAACGGGCCCGCCTGCTCAACGAGGCGGAGGTCGCCTTCCTGTGCCTGCCGGATGCCGCCGCGCGCGAGGCGGCCGCGCTGGTCCGCAATCCGCGCACCTGCCTGATCGACGCGAGTACGGCCCATCGCACGGCGGCCGGCTGGGTGTTCGGCCTGCCGGAGCTGACGCCCGGTCAACGTGAGCGCCTGCGCCAGACCAAGCGCATCGCCAACCCGGGCTGCCACGCAACGGCGTTCATCGTCCTGCTGCGCCCCCTGGTCGACGCCGGCCTGGTGCCGCGCCAGCTTCCGGTAACGGCGACCTCGATCACCGGCTATTCGGGCGGCGGCCGCAGGATGATCGAGCAATACGAGGCGAGCCCGCGCGACCCGGCGCTGCGGGCGCCTCGACCCTACGCGCTGTCGCTGCAGCACAAGCACGTCCCCGAGATGACGGTGCACAGCGGACTGGAACTGCCGCCGCTGTTCCAGCCCGTGGTGGGCGACTTCTGCCAGGGCCTGGCCGTCAGCGTGCCGCTGACGCTGGCGCAACTGGCGCCGCGGACGACGCCCGAGCGCCTGCATCAGACACTGGCCGCGCACTACGCGGGCGAGCGTTTCGTGCGCGTCATGCCGTTGCGCGATCCGCAGACGCTCGCCGACGGCTACTTCGACGTACAGGCGTGCAACGGGACCAACCGCGTCGACCTGTTCGTCTTCGCCAACGAAACCCAGGTCGTGCTGATGGCCCGCCTCGACAACCTCGGCAAGGGGGCCAGCGGCGCAGCGGTGCAGGCGATGAACGTGCACCTCGGCGTGGACGAGGCGCTCGGTCTGCAGGCTTAGCCGCCGGTCACATGGCGGCGACGCGGCGCACCATCTCGCGCGCGAATTCGCCGAAGGCCTGCGCGCCCTTCGAGGACGGATCGAACACGACGCCCGGCACGCCGTAGCTCGGCGCTTCGGCCAGCCTGACGTTGCGCGGGATCACGGCGTCGAAAACCTTGTCGCCGAAGTGCGACTTGAGCTGCTCGCTGACCTGCTGCTGGAGCGTGATGCGCGGGTCGTACATGACGCGCAGCAGGCCGATGATGCGCAGCGTCGGATTCAGGTTGGCGTGCACCTGCTTGATCGTGTTGACCAGGTCCGACAGCCCCTCGAGCGCGAAGTACTCGCACTGCATGGGCACGATCACCCCATGGGCGCTGCACAGCCCGTTGAGCGTCAGCAGGCTGAGGCTCGGCGGGCAGTCGATGAGCACGAAGTCGTAGTTGCCCAGCTCGGGCTCGAGCGCCTGGCGCAGCCTGCGCTCGCGCCGAGGCAGGTCGACCAGTTCGACCTCGGCTCCGGCAAGCTCGCGGTTGGCCGGCAGAACGTCGTACCCGCCGCGCGGACTTCGCTGGCGCGCCTCGGCCACCGTCGCTGACTCGAGCAGTACGTCATACACGCTCAAAGTGAGCGATCGCTTATCGACCCCGGATCCCATCGTCGCATTGCCCTGGGGGTCCAAATCGATGACGAGCACGCGCTGACCGGCCTGCGCTAGGCCGGCAGCCAGGTTGACCGTCGTAGTGGTCTTGCCGACGCCGCCTTTCTGGTTCGCGATGCAGAAGATCCTGGCCATGAGAAGGGAGAGTTCGGCGGACCGCGGCGAGTGTACCTGCCGCAATCAGCGCCGGCGAAGCCAGACGAGGCAGCGAGCGGCGTCGAGATAGGGAACGGTGATCTGTTCCACGTGAAACACCTCGCCGGCGCCGGCGGCCGTCATCTCTTCGTCAGCGACCCGAGCCTTCATCGCCATCCATACGCCGCCGCCGGCGAGGCGCGGCTCAGTCAGCATCGTGAAGTCCGCGAGCGACGCGAACGCGCGTGAGGCGATCACGTCGAAGAAGCCAGGCATCCGCTCGACACGGTCGTGAACGACCGCCACGCCGGTCAGGCCCAGTTCGATCGACGCCTGACGGATGAAGGCAGACTTCTTGGCCGCCGCGTCCACGCAGGTGACCTGTGCGCTATCGAGCACGGCGGCGACGACCAGGCCCGGCAGTCCGGCTCCGCTTCCGACGTCGAGCAATCGGAAAGGCCGCCCTCCGGTCTGCCGGCGTAGCGAAGGCACCACCGCCAAGCTGTCGAGCAGATGGTGCGTTACCAGCTCGCGGGACCCGCTCAGCGCGGTGAGGTTGTAGACACGGCCCCAGCGGCGCATCAGAACGAGGAACGCCAGCAGCCGATCGGCTTGCGAAGCGTCCAACGGGCAGCCGAGCGCCTCGGCGCCCCGGCGCAGCAATTCGGCGGCGTCACCCTCCGCCATCGAGCGCGCGGGTCGGGTCGACGGCACGTCGCGCGCCGGCACGCTTCTTCAGGTGGACGAGCAGCAGCGAGATGGCGGCGGGCGTCACACCAGATATTCGCGATGCCTGCCCGAGTGTTGCCGGGCGATGGCGGGCCAGCTTCTGCCGCACTTCGTGGGACAGCGCGTCGACCTCCTCGTACGCCAGGTCCGCAGGTAAGGGCAGGTGCTCCAGTGCCGACAGCCGCCGCACCTCGGCCTGCTGCCTGCCGATATAGCCGGCATAGCGCGACGAGATCTCGACCTGCTCGATCACGGCCGACGCGACCGACGGCCCGAGCTCGGCGGACAATGTTTCACGTGAAACAGGCGCGGCGAGCTGACTGATGGCGTCGAACCCGACGCCGGGCCGGCGCAGGAGATCGGCCAGCCGGTGCTCGTGCTCGAGCGGCTTGCCCAGCAGGCGCTCGGCCTGCTCGGCTGCTGCGGCGCCGGGGTGCACCCAGCTGGACCGCAGTTGCGCCAGCGTCCGCTCGATCGCGTCCCGCTTCCTGCAGAACGCATCCCAGCGCCGATCGTCGACTAGCCCGAGCCTGCGCCCCGCCTCGGTCAAGCGCAGGTCGGCGTTGTCCTCGCGCAGCTGCAGCCTGAATTCTGCGCGGCTGGTGAACATCCGGTACGGCTCTGTCACGCCACGCGTGACCAGATCGTCGATCAGGACCCCGACATACGCTTCGTCGCGACCCGGCAGCCAGGGCGCCTCGCCGCGCATCCGCAGCGCAGCATTGACACCGGCGTACAGGCCCTGCGCCGCCGCCTCCTCGTAACCCGTCGTGCCGTTGATCTGCCCTGCGAAGTACAGCCCGGACAACGCACGGGTCTCGAAGGTCGGACGCAGTTCGCGCGGATCGAAGTAGTCGTACTCGATGGCGTAGCCTGGGCGCAGGATGTGCGCCTCCTCCAGCCCGCGCATCGAGTGCACCGCGGCGAGCTGCACGTCGAAGGGCAACGACGTCGAGATGCCGTTCGGGTAGAACTCGCTGGTTGTCAGGCCTTCGGGCTCGAGGAAGACCTGATGGGCTGCCTTGTCGGCAAAGCGGCTGACCTTGTCCTCGATGCTCGGACAATAGCGCGGTCCGATGCCCTCGATGGCGCCGCTGAACATCGGGCTGCGGTCGAAGCCGGCGCGGATGATGTCGTGGGTGCGCTCGTTGGTCTGCGTGATCCAGCACGATACCTGTCGCGGGTGCCGCGAGGCATCGCCGAGAAAACCGAACACCGGCACCGGGTCGAGGTCGCCGGGCTGTTCGACGATGCGCGAGAAGTCGATGCTGCGGCCGTCGATCCGCGGCGGCGTGCCCGTCTTCAGGCGCCCCTGGGGCAGCTTCAGCTCGCGCAGCCGCGCCGAGAGCGCGAGCGACGGCGGCTCGCCCGCCCGGCCACCGGCATGGCTCTCCAGCCCGACATGGATCTTGCCGTTCAGGAAAGTGCCGGCCGTCAGAACCACGACCTTCGCTCGAAAGCGAATGCCCACTTGCGTTACGGCACCCACGACGCGGTCGCCTTCCAACAGCAGATCGTCGACCGCCTGCTGAAACAGCCAGAGATTGGCCTGCGTCTCCAGGCGCCTGCGGATCGCCGCCTTGTACAGCAGTCGGTCGGCCTGCGCCCGCGTGGCGCGCACGGCCGGGCCCTTGGAGCCGTTGAGGATGCGGAATTGGATGCCGGCCTCGTCGGTCGCCTCTCCCATCGCCCCGCCGAGAGCGTCGATCTCCTTGACGAGATGGCCCTTGCCGATGCCGCCGATCGACGGGTTGCAGCTCATCTGACCGAGCGTCTCGATGCTGTGGGTCAGCAGCAGGGTGGCGCAGCCCATGCGCGCGGCGGCCAACGCCGCTTCGGTGCCGGCATGGCCGCCGCCGACGACGATGAGGTCGAATTCCTTCGGGTAGAGCATGGGGTGGGCCGCTGCGATGTGCCGCCGTGCGCGCGGAGCGCCTGCCGAGCGGGGCCGGCATTGTACCGGCGGGGTCCGGTCCGCGTCGGAAGCCGTCCTTCAGGCCGCCTGCGCAGGCACCGCCCGATCCTGCCGCACCTCGGCGAGCGACACCAGGAAGTCGCGCCGCCACTGGTGCACGTCCTGTCCGCGGACGTTGGCCAACAGCGCCGCGTGGCGCTGGCGCCGCTCGTCGAGCGGCATCTGCAGCGCCCGCTGGATCGCCTGTGCGGTGCCGGGGATGTCGTACGGGTTGACCAGCAGCGCCTCGCCGAGCTGCTCCGCCGCGCCGGCGAACCGCGACAGCACCAGCACGCCGGGGTCGTCCGGGTCCTGCACCGCGATGAACTCCTTGGCGACCAGGTTCATGCCGTCGCGCAGCGGGGTCACCAGCGCCACCCGCGCCAGCCGGTACAGCGCCGGCAGCTTGCGGCGTGCCAGCGTGCGGTGCATGTAGCGGATCGGCATCCAGTCCAGTTCGCCGTACGTGCCGTTGATCTCGCCGGCCAGGCCCTCGAGTTGGTGCCGGATGTCCTCGTAGGCGTGCACGGTCTCGCGCGTCGGCGAGGCGATCTGGATCAGCGTCGCGCTCTGGTGATTTTCCGGGTAGCGCGCCAGCAGTTCGCGAAACGAGCGAAAGCGCTGCGGCAGCCCCTTGGAATAGTCGAGCCGGTCGATGCCGACCAACAGCCGACGCCGCGCGTACGTCTCGCGCAAGGTCGCATATGCCTCCTGCGACTCGCGCAGCTCCCACAGGCGCCGGAATTCCTCGACATCGATGCCGATCGGGAACGATCGCACGCAGGTCGTGCAGCCGAAGGCGCAGTAGTGGTCGCCGGGCAGCGCATGGGCGTCGGTCTCGGCCTCGATGAAGCGCACGAAGTGCGCCAGGTCGGCTTTCGTCTGCAGCCCGACCAGGTCGTAGGCGAACAGCGAGCGAAACAGCCATTCGTGGCCGGGGATGGCGGCCAGGATCGGCGGCGGCGGCAGCGGGATGTGCAGGAAGAAGCCCATGCGCTGGCGGCAGCCGAGCGCGCGCAGTTCCAGCGCCAGCGGAATCAGATGGTAGTCGTGGACCCAGATCAGGTCGTCGGGGCGCAGCAGCGGCGCGAGCTTGCGCGCGAACAGCCGGTTCACCCGCTGGTAGCCCTCGAAGAAGCCGGTCGCGAAGTCGGCCAGGTCGAGCCGGTAGTGGAATGCCGGCCACAGCGCCTGGTTGGAATAGCCGAGGTAGTACGACTCGTAGTCGGTGCGATTCAGGTCGATCGTCGCGAGCAACACCTTGCCCGAATGCTGCAGGTGCAGCTCGCCACTGTCGCCGCGCTCGACGACCTTGCCGCTCCAGCCGAACCAAAGTCCGCCGCTTTGCGCCAACGCCTCGCCGAGCGCCACCGCCAAGCCGCCGGCGGCCGGCTTGCGCGGGTCACCGATTCGGTTGGAGACGACGACCAGCCGTGCCATGGCTCAGATGCGCGAATCCCACGGTGCCGAAAGCCGCATCGCGCCGTTGATGATGCCGACCATCGAGTAGGTCTGCGGGAAATTGCCCCACTGCTCGCCGGTCGCCGGATGGGTATCCTCGGACAGCAGGCCCAGCGGGTTGCGCACCGCGAGCATCGCCTCGAACACCTCGCGCGCCTGCTGGCGGCGGCCGATGCGCGCCAGCGCATCGATGCGCCAGAAGGCACAGATGTTGAACGCCGTCTCCGGCCTGCCGAAGTCGTCGGGCGCCTCGTAGCGGCGCATGTACGGGCCGTCGCACAGCGCGGCCTCCAGCGCGTCCACCGTCGACACGAAGCGCGGGTCGCGCGGGTCGATGAAGCCGACCTCGGCCATCAGCAGCACGCCGGCGTCGAGGTCCTTGCCGCCGAAGCTCTCGACGAAGGCGCCGCGCTGCTCGTTCCAGGCGGCGGCGAGCAGCTTGCCGCGGATGGCGTCGGCGCGCGTGCGCCAGACCGCCGCGCGTTCGGGCAGTCCGAGCGCCAGCGCGATCTTGGCCAGCCGGTCGCACGCCGCCCAGTTCATCAGCACCGACGAGGTGTGCACGCGGGCGCGCGTGCGCAGTTCCCACATGCCAGCGTCGGGCTGGTCGTGCAAGCTCCAGGCGCGCTCGCCGACCGCCTCGAACAGCGCGAAGTCCTCGACGGTACCGCGGCGGAACAGCCGGTGGTCATGGAAGAACTGCGCCGCCCCGAGCACGATGTTGCCGTAGACGTCGTGCTGGAAGTGCTCGTGAGCCTGGTTGCCGACGCGCACCGGGCCCATGCCGCGATAGCCGCGCAGGTGGTCGACGGTGCGCTCGGTCAGCACCCGCTCGAGCCCGATACCGTACAGAGGCTGGATGTGGTCGCCGGCGGCGGCGCTGATGACGTTGTGCAGCCAGCGCAGGTAGTCCTCCATCGTGCCGACCTCGGACAGGCTATTGAGCGCGCGCACCACGAAGAAGGCGTCGCGCAGCCAGCAGAAGCGGTAGTCCCAGTTGCGCTGGCTGCCCGGCGCCTCCGGGATGCTGGTCGTCATCGCGGCGATGATCGCGCCGGTGTCCTCGTACAGGCACAGCTTGAGGGTGATCGCCGCGCGGATCACCGCCTCCTGCCATTCGAGCGGCAGCGCGAGGCGCCGCGTCCAGCTGCGCCAGTAGTCGCGCGTCTGCTCCTCGAGCATGCGCGCCGTCTCCTCGATGCCGCCCTCGAGCGTCTCATCGGGCCCGAGCACCAGGCTGACCGGCGCGTGCAGCACGAACGGCGTCTCGTCGACGATGTAGGTGAGCGGCGCATTGGTCGTCATGCGCAGCGTGAACTCGGGCGTGACGAAGCGCAGGTGGTGGCTGCCGCGGGTCAGCATCGGCTTGACCGAGCCCCATTGCGCGCGCGGCCGCAGCACGACGCGCACTCGCGGGCGACCGTGCAGCGGACGCACCCGGCGCACGATCATCGTCGGCGAGTAGGGCCGCCCGCGCATGAAGAAGCGCGGCGCGAAGTCGACCACCTCGATCGCCGCCCCTTGCGCGTCGTACAGCCGCGTGCGCAGCACCGCCGTGCCGTGGTCGTAGGCCTGTTCGGTGCGCGCCAGGTTCTCGATCCCGATCTCGTAGCAGCCGTCGGCGCCGATGCCCTGCGGCGAGTCGAGCAGCGCATGGAACACCGGGTCGCCGTCGAAGCGCGGCATGCAGCTCCAGACGATGCGCGCGCGGCGGTCGACCAGCGCGCTGATTGCGCAGTTGCCGACGACCCCGAGGTCGAGCGAGGGATCGCCGTTCACGCCGCGCGGGCTCCGCCGCCCGCCGCCTCGAGGTGCTCGGCGCTCGCGACCAGCCAGCGCGCCACCGCGGGCACGTCGTCCAGCCGGTAGCGCGCCTGGCTCGCACCGGCGCCGACCTTGATGCCGACGCCGCCGGCCGCCTGCGAAGCACGGATGCCGTCCTCGTCGGTGGTGTCGTCGCCGACGAACACCGGCACGCGGCCGGCGAAGGCCCGTTCGGCGAGGAACGCACGCACCGCCGCGCCCTTGGACACGCGACGCTGCTTGACCTCGATCACGCAGTGGCCACGCAGCGCCTCCCATTGCGGATCGTCCGCGAGCGCGGATTCGACGACGTCGAGACACGCGCCCTGCAGCTCGGGCGAGAGCCGGTAGTGCAGCGCGAAGCCGCCGGGCTTGCGCTCGACACGCAGCCCCGCGTGGGCCGCGGCCAGCCGGAGCGCCGCGTCGAGCGCCGACGCCGGCGGGAGTCCCGAGTGGCGGCGGATGCGGCCGTCGGCCAGCCGGCGTTCGACGCCGTGCACGCCGACGGCGGGCAACCGCAGCGGGCTCAGGAAGGCGTCGATCTCGGCGAGCGGCCGGCCGCTGACGACGACAAGCGCGCCATCGAGCGTCGCGTGCAGCCGGCGCAGCGTCGGCACCACCCAGGACGGGAGCTGCACGTCCTCGGGCCGCGGCGCGATCGGCGCGAGCGTGCCGTCGAAGTCGAGGAACAGCGCGGCGCCGCGCGGGACCGGCGGCGGCAGGTCGGGCGAGACGGCGGCGAGGGCAGGCACCCGCGGACCGTACCAAATGCTCTCGCCGCGGCCAAACCGCCGTGCAAAGCCGCACCCGGCGCCGCGGCTTTGCCCGCGGGCTACGCGGCCACGCCGACCGCGCCCATCGCGCGCAGGTCCTGCGCGACGCGTCCGCCGCTCAGCACGACGACGCGCCCAGCCGAGGCGATCGTCTCGGGGCGGTGGGCGACGACGATGCGCGTCAGCGCCAGCTGGCGGATCGCCTGGTTGACCTGCCGCTCGCGCTCGATGTCGAGCGCGCTCGTCGCCTCGTCGAGGAACAGCACCTGCGGACGCTTGTACAGCGCCCGTGCGAGCAGGATGCGCTGCTTCTGCCCGCCCGACAGGCTGGCGCCCATGTCGCCGACCAGCGTCTCGTAGCCCATCGGCAGCGCCTCGATCTCGTCGTGCACGGCGGCGATGCGCGCGCACTCGTGTGCCCGCTCGAGGTCCGGCGCGGTGTCGAAGAAGACGATGTTGTCGACGATCGAGCCGGCGAACAGCATGTCGTCCTGCATCACGGCGCCGATCATCGAGCGCCAGGCGTCCAGGCCGAGCCGCGCCAGCGGCACGCCGCCGATCGCGATCTCGCCCGCTTCGGGGCGGTGGATGCCGAGCATCAGCTTGAGCAGCGTCGTCTTGCCGCAGCCCGAGGGGCCGACGATGGCGATCGACTCGCCGGGTTCGACGCTGAGATCGAGCCCGTCGATCACGCGCGGTTCGCCGTCGGCGTAGCGGAACGCGAGCCCGCGCAGCTCGATGCGCGCGGCCGGCAGCGGCGTCCCGGCACGCCCGCCGCCGTCGGCCTCGGGCGCGGCCAGCACAATGTCGGCCAGCCGCTCGGCCTGCAGGCCGAGCATCTTCAGCTCGACCGTCCTGTCGATCAGCGCCGCGACGCGTTGCGCGAACTGTTCCTTGTACGCGATGAAGGCGAACAGCATGCCGACCGTGAAGCCGTGGTCGAGCACGAGCAGCGCGCCGACCCAGATGACCGCCACGCGCTCGATGCCGAACAGCAGCCGCTGGCCGGCGGCCAGGCCGAGGCCGAGCTTGCGAGTCGCGATGTCGGCGTTCATCGCGTCGACGACGAGGTTCAGGTAGCGCGAGCGGCGGTCGTGCTGGCGTCCGAACAGCTTGATCGCCTGCACGCCGCGCAGCGATTCGAGGAAGTGGCTCGCGGTGCGCGCGTCGTGCACGATCGCCTCCTCGGTGGCCGCGCGCAGCGGACCGAACAGGGCCGCCCGCAGCGCGCCGTAGAGGACGACGGCCGCGAGAGCGATCGCCGACAGCAGCGGGCTGTACAGCGCCATCATGGCCAGTGTCGCGAGCACCATCAGGCCGTCGAGCAGCGCCTCGACGAAGCTCGTCGTCAGCGTCTCCTGGATGCGGCGTACGGCGCCGAAGCGCGACAGCACGTCGCCCTGGTGGCGCTTCTCGAACCAGTCCACCGGCAGGCGCAGCAGGTGCGCGAACACGTTGCCCAGCCACTGCAGGTTGAGCGTGCACGACAGGTAGAGCACGGCCCACGAACGCAGCGCTGCCGTCGCCGCCTGCAGTAGCACCAGCAGCGCGAAGCCGATGCCCAGCGTTGCCAGCAGGTCGCGGTCGGCGCTGACCAGCACGCCGTCGACCACCCACTGCAGGAAGAACGGCGACAGCAGCACGAAGAACTCGAGCGCCAGCGCGAGCGCGACGATCTGTCCGAGCGAGCGCCCGAGCCCGCTGACCCGGCCGACGAGCTGGCGCAGGCCGACGCGCGCCCGCTCGCTGCGTGGCGCAAAGTCGGCCGCCGGCAGCAGCTCGAGTGCGACGCCGGTGAAATGCCGCGAAGCCTCGGCCAGCGCCAGCCGCCTCACGCCGTGCGCCGGGTCGTGGATCACCATGCCGGCGGCGCCGACCTCGCGCAGCACGACGAAGTGGCTGAGGTCCCAGTGCAGCACGCAAGGCAGCTGCAGCTGCGCCAGCTGGTCGAGTTCGAGCCGCAGCGCGCGCGCGTTCAGCCGTAGCGCGCCGGCCATGCGCGCCAGGTCGGCCAGCGTGCTGCCCTTGAGCGAGAGCGCGAAGCGCTGGCGCAGCGTGTGCAGGTCGGTGCGCAGCCCGTGGTGCGCCGCGACCATCGCCAGGCACGCCAGGCCGCATTCGGCGGCCTCGGTCTGCAGCACCAGCGGCAGCCGGGCGCCGAACCAGCCCAGGCGCAGCGCTTCGATGCCGGCCGCGTTCATACGCGCCCGGTCAGGCCGAACAGCGGCTCGAACATCCACTCGACCAGGCGACGGCGGTCGAGCAGGACGTCGGCGTCGAGTTGCATGCCGGCGGACAGCGGCTGCGGCCGGCCGTAGGCGAGCACCGCCTGCTCGTCGAGCGCGACCGTGATGCGGTACAGCGGCTCGCCGCCGGCGCCGGGCGCTGCGCCGGTCAGCGTGCCCGGCAGCGGCAGGCGCGCCAGCTCGGCCGTCTGCAGCGGGGTGCGCGACACCCGCAGCACGCGGCCGGCGTGGTGGCCGAACTTCTGGTACGGGTAGGCCTGGTAGCGCAGCCACACCGTCTGCCCCGGCTGCACGAAGCCGACCGCACTCGACGGCGCGAAGAGCTCGGCCTGCAGCTGCGAGTGCGCCGGCACCAGGCTGGCCAGCGCGGCGCCCGGGCCGACGCTCTGCCCGGCCTCCGCGAGCAGCGCACTCACCGTGCCGTCCTGCGGCGCGCGCACGACCAGCCGGCCGCGCGCCTCGCTCTCGGCCGCCTCCTGGGCCAGCTGCGCCAGGCCGCGCTCGATCTCGCCTTGCTGCACCTGTTCGCGCAGCGGCAGTTCGCGCAGCTGCGCCGCCAAGCCGTCGACTTCGCGGCGCTGCGCGGCACGCTGGCGTTCGATCGCCTGCACCTGCGCGCGCAGGCCGAGCACCTCCTCGGTCTTGGACTGCACCTGCGCCGGCGACACGAAGTTGTCGCCGCGCAGTTTGTCGAGCCGCTGCAGCGACGCCTCGGCCAGCGCCAGCCGCTGGCGCTGCAGCCCGGCCTCGGCATCGAGCTGCGCCGACTCGCCGCGCATGTCGCCGAGCCGGCGCGCCAGCGCCTCGCGCTGCTCGGCCAGCAGCCGCACCCGCTGCTCCGCCGTGCCACGCAGGCTGCGCTCGCGCACCACCAGGCTGCGCCGCACCGCCGCCTGGGTGTCGCCACCGAGCGTCGCGCGGTCGACCGAGAGGACGAACAGCACGTCGTCGCGCCGCACCGCCTGCCCTTCGCGCACGCGCCGCTCGAGCACCGTGGCGGGTTCCGGCGGCATCAGCCGGATCACCCCCGCGTCGGGCACGAGGTAGCCGCTGACGCGTGCCTTGCGGGTGTAGTGACCGAGGCCGAGCCACGCCGCGGCGGCGAGCGCCGCCGCCAGCGCGAACACGGTCAGCAGCGTCAGCGACGGCGGGCGCAGCAGCTGCACGCCGCCCAGCCATTGCCCGCGGCGATGCGCCAGCGCCTCGCGGCGGAACAGCTCGTTCATGGACGGCGACCGGCCAACGAAAGACCGGACGCCGCGCCGCGCGCGTGCGTCCGGTCGGGACGGGTTCCCAACGACGTCCCGCCTCGATCGTTGTCGGTCACTCCCTGAGCATCGGGTTCGCCGGCTGCCGCCTACCAGCCCTTGACGGGCGTGCTCGGCGTGGCCGTGCCGCCGCCGACCAGCCGCTGCGCCTCGGCGTCGAGCGGCCTGGGCTGGCTCGCGGGGGCCGGGCGCGCCTTGCGCTGGCCGATGCGGTCGAGCGTCCGCTGGATGAACTTGCGCGCCTTCTGCATGGTCTGCTCCTCGATGGTGGTGCCCGTGTCCCGGTGCACGAAACCATTGCAGCAGCCGCGCGCGCGGCCCGTAACTGTCAAGTCTTACAGGTTGCGCCCGCCGTCGGTCGGTGGCAGGCGCGGATGGGCGGTCAGCGGATCAGGCCCAGCCTGAGCGCCTTCACCACCGCCTGGTGCTTGTTGACGCAGCCGAGCTTGTGCATCGCGTTGTGCGTGTGCAGCACCACGGTGCGCTCGCTGATGCCGAGGATCGAGCCGACCTCCCACGCGGTCTTGCCGTCCATCGTCCAGCGCAAGCATTCCAGTTCGCGCGGCGTCAGCGACGGCGCGTCGGTCGACGGCAGGGGTGGCAGCAGGATGCGCATCGCGACGTCCTGCGCCAGCACGGCGAACAGCTGCAGGTCGGCGACCACCCGCGTCAGCTCGCCCTTGTGCGCCGGCACCGGCTGGTCGCGGTCGACGCCGAGGATGAAGTGCCGCCCGTCGGGCAGGTGCAACGCCAGCGCAATGCCGGTGCGATAGCCGAAGCGCGCCTGGTGCTCCCACAGCTCGGCGCGGCCCCCGCGCACGTAGGTCGCCTGGTCCCACACGATCGGCACGCTCTCGCGGCGGATGTGCTGCATGACCGGGTCGATGCGCCCGCGGCCGGCGATGTCGTCGAACGAGTCGAGGTAGGCCGGCGGCGTGTTGTTGACCGACTCGAAGCGCGTGTCGGCCAGCGGATGGTCGATCACCGCGGTCGCCGCCACCGTCTGGAAACCCAGTTCGCCGGCGAAGCGGACCACCTCGTCGCGCAGCTCGTCGCGGCTCTTCGCCTGCAACACCGACATGAAACCGCCCTGCAGCATGCTTTCCCGGCCCCTGACAGCTCTTACAGATGGCAAGTCGCGCCGCGCCGGTCACACTGGCGGTGGCCCATCGAGACGAGCACCGACCGATCATGACCGCAGCCTGGCATGTCGCCTCCTGGCCACCGCTATTGTGGCAGGCACGCGCGGCCGCGGAACTCCGGCTCGTGCATCTGGCCACGCAGGTGCTGCGCCGCGACGACGACGACGACGACGACGCGCGCTGCAGCGGTCACACCGTGTGGGCGACGCGGGCCTCGGGCGGGCCGGCCGGCATGGCGTGGGACTGGGTGCGCATGCCGCAGGGCGCGGTCGCGCTGGCCGACCCGCTGGCGCTGCTCACCAACCTGTGGCTGCTCGACGGCAGCGGTCAGGTGCTGTCGCCGCTGCAGGCGGCGCCGCACCTCAACGGCGTCGTGCACAGGCTGCCCTGGCAGGACGAGGTGCAGCGCGCCCTCGACGGCGCGTGAGCGCTGCGCCGGACGCGAGCGTCTGAGCCAGCCGCTACCATGGCGGCCGCCGCCCGCTCGCGGCCCCGCCCCATGGACTCATCCCTGACGCCCGGCCGCGTGCACTTCGAACGCGATGCCGCCGACCCGCGCATCGGCCGCGTCACGCTGGCCAATCCGGGCCGGATGAACGCGATCACGCGCGCGATGTGGCGCGAACTGCGCGCGATCTTCGAAGGGCTGGCCGAGCGCGAGCGCGGACTGCGCGTGGTCGTCGTGCGCGGCGCGGGCGAGGCCTTCGCCGCCGGCGCCGACCTCGCGGAGTTCCCCGACTTCCACTTCGACCCGGCGCGCGCCCGCGCTTTCCACGAGACCGAGCCCGCCCCGGCGCTGGCGGCGCTGCGCGAGTGCGAGCTGCCGCTGCTGGCGCAGATCGCGGGGCCGTGCGTCGGCGGTGGGCTGGAGATCGCGGCCTGCTGCGACCTGCGCATCGCCGCCGAAGGCAGCCGCTTCGGCGCGCCGATCGCCCGCCTCGGCTTCCCGATGGCGCCCGACGAGCTGGCGATCGTGCTCGCCGCCTTCGGCCGCGGCGTGGTCGCCGAGCTGCTGTTCGAGGCGCGCCTGTTCGACGCCGCCGAGGCGCTGCGCCGCGGACTGGTCGAGCGCGTCGTCCCGGCGGACGCGCTCGACGCGGAGGTCGCCGCGACCGCTGCGCGCATCGCCGCGCTGCCGCCGCTGGCCGCGCGCATCAACAAGCAGACCCTGCACCAGCTCGCGCGCGGCGGCCCGAGCGCCGACGAGCGTACCGCGCACTACCGCTACGCCGCCAGCCCCGAGCACCGCGACGGCGTGCTGGCCTTCCTCGACCGCTCCCAGCGATATCCGCGATGACCGCCGACGACCGCAACTTGTTCGCCGCGTTGCGCGAAGCCTTTCCCGCCGACCTCGACCGCGTCGCCATCGAGACCGACGGCCGCGGCGCCTACACCTGGCGCGGCCTCGACCGCGGCACGGCGATGATCGCCAACCTGCTCGCCAGCCTCGACCTGCCGCCCGGCTCGCGCATCGCCGCGCACACCGACAAGTCGATCGAGGCGCTGCTGCTCTACCTCGCGACCCTGCGCGCCGGCCACGTCTACCTGCCGCTCAACAATGCCTACCAGGCGGCCGAGGTCGAGCATTTCGTCGGCGACGCCGAGCCGGCAGTGGTCGTCTGCGCGGCGCGCAACTTCCCCTGGGTCAGCACGCTGGCGTTTCGTGCCGGCACGCGCCACGTCTTCATGCTCGACGACGGCGGCACGGGCTCGCTGCTGCAGCGCGCCGCCGCGCAACGCGATGCGCACGAGATCGTGCCGCGGCGCGGCGACGACCTCGCCGCCATCATCTACACGTCGGGCACGACCGGGCGCAGCAAGGGCGCGATGCTGTCGCACCGCAACCTGCTGTCCAACGCCCGGGTGCTGAAGGACTGGTGGGACTGGCGGCCCGACGACGTGCTGATCCACGCGCTGCCGATCTTCCACGTGCACGGCCTGTTCGTCGCCGTGCACGGCGCGCTGCTGAACGGCAGCCCGATGCTATGGCTGGCCAAGTTCGACGCAAAGGCGGTGATCGAGCGGCTGCCGCGCGCCAGCGTGTTCATGGGCGTGCCGACGCTCTACACCCGGCTGCTCGCCGACCCGGCGCTGACGCGCGCCGCGTGTGCGCACATGCGGCTGTTCATCAGCGGCTCGGCGCCGCTGCTCGAGGAGACCTTCGACGCCTTCCGAGAGCGCACAGGACACACCATCCTCGAACGCTACGGCATGAGCGAGACGGTGATGCTGACCTCCAACCCCTGCCGCGAGAGCGACGGTCGCGACGGCCGCTGGCGTGTCGGCGGCACGGTCGGGCTGCCGCTGCCCGGCGTCGGCGTGCGCGTCGTCGACGATGCCGGCGCCGCTCTGCCGGCCGGCGAGACCGGCCACGTGCAGGTGCGCGGGCCCAACGTCTTCTCGGGCTACTGGCGCATGCCCGAGAAGACGCGCGAGGAGTTCACGGCCGACGGCTGGTTCCGGACCGGCGACGTCGGCCGCTTCGACGCCCACGGCTATCTCACCATCGTCGGCCGCAGCAAGGACCTCGTCATCAGCGGCGGCTTCAACGTCTACCCGGCCGAGGTCGAAGGGCTGATCAACGCACTGCCGGGCGTCGCCGAGTCGGCGGTGGTCGGCGTGCCGCATCCGGACTTCGGCGAGGCGGTGGTCGCCGTGGTGGTGCCGCGGCCGGGCGCGGCGCTCGACGCTGCGGCGGTCATCGCGGCACTGAAGGAGCGCGTCGCCCACTTCAAGGTGCCCAAGCGCGCCTTCGTCGTCGACGAGCTGCCGCGCAACGCGATGGGCAAGGTGCAGAAGAATCTGCTGCGCGAGCGGCACCGCGGCCTGTTCGGCGCGGCCTGACTCAATATCAGGGCTCGCCGAGCAGGCGCTTCAGCTCGCCGCTGTCGAGCAGCTTCTTCAGGTCGCTGGCGCCGCCGATCAGCATGCCGCGCACGAACACCATCGGGAAGGTCGGCCAGCCGGTCCACATCTTCAGCGCATTGCGCCGCCGCCATTGGCCGAAGTAGCTGCCGAACTCGAGGTACTGGTGCGGCACGCCGGCGGCGTCGAGCGCCTGGCGCGCACGCCGGCAGTGCGGGTTGCCGGCCATGCCGACGACGAGCACCGGATTGGCGTTCGCCGCCGCCTGCACGTTGTGCACGATGTCGGCCTGGTAGTGGACGACGGCGTCGCGGATCGCCGGGTGCAGCCGGGCTTCGTCGAGGATCGTTCGCGGCATCGCCCTTCCCTTCAACCGGCGGACGCCGCGGTGGATTCGCGGCGCCCGAACATGCCCCAGCCTTCCATCTCCATCACCTGCTCCTCGCGCTGGTTGAAGACCTGCCAGCGCGAGCGCACCAGTCCGACCTCCGGCCTGCTGCGCATCGGCCGCGCTTCGAGCACCGTCAGGCGCACGTGCAGCGTGTCGCCGGGACGCACGGGCAGCGTCCATTTCAGGCTCTCGATGCCCGGCGAGCCCAGGCTGGTGGAGTCGAGCAGCCAGGCGTCGCAGTTCATGCGCATGACGATCGCGCAGGTGTGCCAGCCGCTGGCCGACAGGCCGCCGAACAGCGAGCGTTCGGCGGCCACCTCGTCGAGGTGGAACGGCTGCGGGTCGAACTCGGCGGCGAAGCGCAGCACGTCCTCGCGGCGCACCGTGCAGCCGCCGAACTCGAGCACGCGGCCGGCAGGAAAGTCCTCGAAGGCGTAGCTCGGGGTCGTCGCCATGGGGTGCGCGTCAGGCTGCCGCGAGCTCGCGCAGCGCCTGCTCGAACACCTCGACCGGCTGGCCGCCCTGGATCAGGTGCCGGCCGTCGATGATCACTGCGGGCACGGCATGGATGCCGAGCTCCTGCCAGTGGCGCTCGCGCTCGCGCACGGCGGCGGCGAACTCGTCGCCGTCGACGATGGCGCGCGCACGCGCAGGGTCGAGGCCCACCTCGCCGGCCAGCCGCACGAGCACCTGCGGGTCGCTCGGGTCCTCGCCGTCGGTGTGGTAGGCGGCCAGCAGCGCATGCTTCAGCTCGCGCTGGCGGCCCTCCAGGCCCGCCCAGTGCAGCAGCCGGTGCGCGTCGAAGGTGTTGTGGGTGCGCTCGCGCGGCCCGAAGCGAAACCCCACCTCCGCGCCGCGCCGGCGGATCGCCTCGCGGTTGCGTTCGATCTGGGCGGCGTCGATGCCGTACTTGCGCGACAGGTGTTCGACGATGTCCTCGCCGTCGCGCGGCATCTGCGGGTTCAGCTCGAAGGGCTCGAAGTGCAGCTCGGCCCGCACCGCGCCTTCGAGCCGCTCGAGCGCGCGCTCGAGCGAGGCCAGCCCGACCGCGCACCAGGGGCAGACGACGTCGGAGACGAAATCGATCCTCATGCGGGCAGTCTATCCGCCCGCCGCGCTCCGCGTCGCGCGCCTACTGCTGGCCTTCGGTCAGGGCGTCGAGCTGAAACATGTAGTTGCGGTCGACCAGCCAGATGTCGCGATAGTGCGCCCCGCCGGCCACCCCGGGCCGCGGGAACGGACTGGCCTGGCGGATCAGCCCGAGGATCCACGGCATCACTTCCTTGGCGACGGCCGGTTCGCGCGTCACGACGGCGTTCACCACCCGCCCTTCCTCGTCGACGTCGGTGTCGACGATCGCGATCGCGTAGAGCAGCGGCGGCAGCCTGCCCTTGAAGACACGGTCGCGGAAGGTGTCGTAGAGATGGCGCGCGCCGATCGATCGGTAGGGCGACGACAACGCCGCCGCGAGCGGCTTCGCGACGACGCCGTCGCTGCGCGCCAGCGTTTCCTGGCCGACGGCGTTCGTCGCCGTGAATGCCCACAGGGCAATGGCGCATAGCGCGCCGCCCGCACCGCGGCGCAGCCTTGCCGCGCCTTCCGTCCTGGCCATGGTGGCCTCCGTGGCTGAACGGCCCGCCGCGCGGCGGCCCCGCCGCGCGGCCCCGGGCCGCCTTCAGCGGACGGCAATCGATGTTCCCGCGCTGCCCGCGTCGCGTGGCCCAGGCGAACCGCGGGCGCGCACCTTGCCCGACAGGGGAAATGAAGGCCGCTCTCGCTCTTGCTGTTGCCCTGTGCTGCGCCGGCGCCGGCGCCGAAACCCGACTCGACCACTCCGGTCGGCCGCACGACGGCAAGGCGTCCTACTACGGCCCCGGATTCGCCGGCAAGCCGATGGCCGACGGCACGCCCATGGACCCGCATTCGAACAACGCCGCGAGCAAGACGCTGCCGCTGGGCACGACCGCGCGCGTCACCAACCTCGACAACGGCAGGGACGCGGTGGTCGAGATCCGCGACCGCGGACCCTACGTGCCGGGACGCATCGTCGACGTGTCGCCGAAGACCGCGCGCGAGCTGGGGATGAAGGAGCGCGGCGTCGCACCGGTCGAGGTCGCGCCGATCGCCGTGCCGCAGCCCGACGGCAGCGTCAAGCCGGGCGCGGCCGCGGGGCGGTAGCGGCACCGAGCGCGCGCTCGAACTCGCGCCGGCAGCGGCGCCAGTCGTGCTCGGCGGCGTTCATGGCGCGGCGATGCGCAGCAGGCCGTGCGCCCGCGGGCCGCCGCGCTCGCGCAGCAGCAGGAACAGCACGATGGCAACGTTGAGCAGGTTCCAGGCGATGCCGTTGACGAAGGCCAGCCGGTACGAGCCGCTGGCGTCGTAGATCGCCCCGGACATCCAGCCGCCCAGCGCCATGCCGAACAGCGTCGCGGTGAACACCGCGCCGACGCGCGCGCCGGCCTGTGCCGGGCCGAACGCCTCGCGCACGATCAGTGCGTAGGCGGGCACGATGCCACCCTGGAACAGCCCGAACAGCGCCGACACGACGTACAGCGACACCAGCCCGCTGCTCGGCAGGAACATCAGCAGCGCCACGCCCTGCAGCAGCGAGCCGAGCAGCAGCGTACGCAGGCCGCCGATGCGGTCCGAGATGGCACCCGAGACGAGCCGGCTGACGACACCCAGCCCGAGCATCAGCGACAGCATCTCGGCGCCGCGCGCCGGGCCGTAGCGAAGGTCGCCGCAGTACGCGACGATGTGCACCTGCGGCATCGACATCGCCACACAGCAGGCGACGCCGGCGATGGACAGCAGGACCATGAGCGCGTTGGGCGACAAGCCAAGCGGCGCGGAGACGGATTTCTCCTTGAATGAACCCGGGGAAGACCCGATCGCCGGCGGCCGCCGCAGCAGCATCAGCGAAAGCAGCAGGATGCTGGCGGTGCAGAAGATCCCCACGCCCACGTAGGTCGCACGCCAGCCGGACACGGCGAAGAAGTGCTGCACGAT
Source organism: Betaproteobacteria bacterium (assembly GCA_050256835.1). Classification (GTDB taxonomy): domain Bacteria; phylum Pseudomonadota; class Gammaproteobacteria; order Burkholderiales; family Burkholderiaceae_C; genus JAMHWF01. The sequence goes on from JBLMVT010000024.1 coordinate 24,290, forward strand.
CGGCGGCCAGACGGTGCCGGCGAGATAGTTGCCGCTCGCGCAGATCGCCACCGCGATGCCGCGCCGGCGGTTGAACCACAGCGCCGTGTCGGCGACCAGCGGCGCGAAGGTCGCCGAGCAGCCGAGGAAGCCGATCAGCACGCCGTGTACCAGCGCGAACTGGCCGAGGCTCTGCGACAGCCCGGCGAGCACGAACCCGCCGCCGAGGCACAGGCCGCCGACGATCGTGGGCACCACCACGCCGAAGCGGTCGGCGAGCCGGCCCATGAGGATGCCGCC
>JBLMVT010000025.1:0-2684 GCA_050256835.1 Betaproteobacteria bacterium
CACCCACATGCATCAGGACCACGTGCTCGGCAACGCCGCTTTCGCCGGCGGTTCGCACCCGCCGGTGTTCGTGGCGCACGCCAAGTTCGCCGCCGCGCTGGCAGCGCGCGAGCGCTTCTACCTGCACGCCCTCGAGCGCGACTTCGGCACGCCGATGACCCACGAGCAGGTCGTCTATCCGACGCAGACCGTGAGCGGCACGCTTCAGCTCGATCTCGGCGGGAGGCGCCTCACGCTCGAGGCCTGGCCGACCTCGCACACCGACAACGACCTCAGCGTGCTCGACGAGCGCACGCGCACCCTGTTCACCGGCGACCTGCTGTTCGTCGGCCGGCTGCCGGTTCTCGACGGCAAGCTGCGTGGCTGGCTGACGACGCTCGACGTGCTGCGGGCACGGCCCGTGGCCGTGGTGGTGCCGGGCCATGGCCCGGCGAGCCGCGACTGGCCGGCGCCGCTGGATGCCGAACGGCGCTACCTGCTCGCTCTGCGCGACGAGACACGCGCGGCGATCCGGAACAGAATGACGATTCAGCAGGCGGTCGCCACGGTCGCCGCCGACGCCGCGAAAGGCTGGCTGCTGGCCGAGCAATACCACCGGCGCAACGTGACCGCCGCCTACGCCGAGCTGGAGTGGGAAGACTGAGAAGCTGTGAACCAATCTGGCGTGCCCGCGAAGGGCCCCGCAAAGGGCCGAATCAAGGCGCAAGGCGCAGCCCAGGCTGGCCGCCTGGGCAAGCCTTGCAACGCCGAGTCGGCCCTTTGCAGGGCCCTTCCCTGCGGGCCGAGGTGCCCGAGGGCGCATGCGGGTGTTGCGGCTCTTGCCCAGCCGGCCAGGCTGGGCTGCGAGCCGCGCCTACGCCTGCGCCCTCGGGCACCCCGGCGCGGGCACGCCAGATTGGTTCACAGCTTCTGACTGCAGGGAGACACCATGCCGTCGCGTCGCACCGTTCACCGCACACTGGCCGCGCTGGCGCTCGCCGGGCTGGCCGGTGGCGCCGCCGCGCAGCTGAAGTCGGGCGACCACCCCGAGGCGAGCGAGGTCTGGAAGAAGGTGCGCGCCGCGCTGTTCCAGGCGCGCCCGATCACCTGGCCGGCCGACGACGTGCTGATGCTCGACGCGCCGGCGCGCGCCGAGGACGCCGCGGTGGTGCCGATCGCCATCAAGACGCGCTTCCCGCAGAGCGCCGAACGCTACGTCGACACGCTGTGGATCGTGATCGACAACAACCCCTCGCCGATCTCGGCGGTGTTCCGCTTCACGCCCGAGAGCGGCCGTGCCGACATCGAGACGCGCGTGCGCGTCGACGAGTACACCCACGTGCGCGCGATCGCCCAGACCAACGACGGCAAGCTCTACATGACGACGCGCTTCGTCAGGGCCGCGGGCGGCTGCTCGGCGCCGCCGGGCAAGGGCCAGGCGGCCGCGCTGGCGACGCTCGGGCGCATGAAGTTCCGCGTCGAGGGCGAGGTCGACAAGGGCCGGCCGGTGCTCGCGCAGCTGATGATCAGCCACCCGAACAACTCCGGCCTGGCGATGGACCAGTCGACGCGCCAGTTCACGCCCGCGCGTTTCGTGCGCAAGGTGGACGTGAGCTACGCCGGCCGGCCGGTAATGTCGGCCGATGTCGACTTCTCGATCAGCGAGAACCCGAACTTCCGCTTCTACTTCGTTCCCCAGGGCGCGGGCGAGCTGAAGGCCGAGGTCGTCGACTCCGAGGACCTGCACTTCGAGAGCGCGCTGGCGATCGCGCCGGCGGCGAACTGACCCACAGCCCATAGCACGGGTCGTCGGGCGACGCCAGGCGGCGCTCGATCGCGTCGCGATGGCTCGCCTCGGGTGCTCGTCGCGTGCAGCGACTCTAGCCGGCGCGGCTTGCCCCTGTCGCCGCCACCGCTTCCGCGGCCGGCCAGGTCGCGAGCAGCAGCCCGGCGAGCGCCAAGCCGAAGGCCGCGGCGTGCGAGGCGCCGAACGGCTCGCCGAGGAACAGCACGCCGACCAGCGCCGCGCTCAGCGGCAGCAGCACGGTGAACACCCCGGCCTGCGGCGCCGGCACGTGGCGCAGCCCGCGCATCCACAGCCACACGGTGACCACGCTCGCCGCCAGCGCGTAGAACACGAGCAGCAGCCAGAGCGACGCCGGCACGGCCGCGAAGCCGAAGCCCAGCGCCTGCCAGGCGCCGAGCGGCGTGACCAGCACCAGCCCCCACAGGTTGATGAGCGCGCTGATGCGCCGCGGCGACACCGCAGCCGTGAGACGCTTGCCGATGACGACGTAGCTTGCCTCGCAGAACACGGCGGCCAGCAGCAGCGCGTAGCCCCACCACGGGCCGCTGCCGACGCCGCCCCCGCGTGCCAGCGCGAGCAGCGCGATGCCGCCCGCCGCGCAGGCGATCGCCGCCTGCACGCGCGGCCGGATGCGCTCGCCGAGGAAGGCGCGCGCGAGCAGCGCCACCGCCGCGGGAATCGCCGCCATGACCACGCCGGCGGCCAGCGCGGAGGTCGCTGCCACGCCGGCCAGCATGCAGATCGAGAACAGGAAGTTGCCGAGAAAGCTCTCCCAGAACAGCAGCCAGCGGTCGTGGCGCGACAGCGGCGCCTCGCCCGGCGCACGCCGCACCCAATGCGGCATGGCGAGCGCGGCGATGCCGAAGCGCAGCCAGGCGAGCAGGAACACCGGGAAGGT
>JBLMVT010000026.1:0-5601 GCA_050256835.1 Betaproteobacteria bacterium
CGACGTGCGCGAGGCGCTGGCCGGCGCCGACGTGCTGGTCGACTTCACGCGGCCCGAGGGCACGCTGGCGCACCTCGCGGCCTGCCGCGAACTCGGCGTCAAGGCGGTGATCGGCACGACCGGCTTCTCGGCCGAGCAGAAGCAGGCGATCGCCGCGCACGCCGAGCGCCTGGCGGTCGTCATGTCGCCCAACATGAGCGTCGGCGTCAACGTCATGCTGGCGCTGCTGGCGCAGGCGGCGCGCGCGCTCGCCGACGGCTACGACATCGAGATCGTCGAGGCACACCACCGCCACAAGGTCGACGCGCCGAGCGGCACCGCGCTGGCGATGGGCGAGACGATCGCCGCCGCGCTCGGCCGCGACCTGGCCGACTGCGCCGTCTACGCGCGCCAGGGCCACACCGGCGAGCGCGACCCGCATGCGATCGGCTTCGCCAGCGTGCGCGGCGGCGACATCGTCGGGGACCACACGGTGCTGTTCGCCGGCACCGGCGAGCGCATCGAGATCACGCATCGCTCGTCGAGCCGCGCCACCTACGCCGAGGGCAGCCTGCGCGCGGCGCGCTTCCTCGCCGGCCGCGAGCGCGGCCTGTACGGCATGCGCGACGTGCTCGGGTTCGGGGCCGCATGACCTCGGCGTTCTGGAACGAGGCCGACTTCATCACGCGCGGCGTCGCGCTGCTGCTGCTGGCGATGTCGGTCGCCGCCTGGGTGCTGATCTTCTGGAAGGGCTGGCTGCTGCGGCGCGCGCGCACCGACCTCGGGCGCGCCATCCCCGGCTTCTGGCAGGCGCCCGATCTCGTCCAGGGGCGCGAACGGCTGGCCGCGCTCGACCGCGAGGGCCTTGTGTTGCCGCTGCTCGAGGCGGCCACGGCGGCGCCGGCCAGCGACACGCTCGAGGCGCACGCCCAGGGGCATTCGCAGCGCACGCGGCGCCTGCGCGACGCGCTGCACGAGGCGTTCGGCCAGCTGCGCTTCGGCCAGGTCGTGCTGGCCTCGATCGGCGCGACCGCCCCGTTCGTCGGCCTGTTCGGCACCGTCTGGGGCATCTACCACGCGCTGCGCTCGATCGCCAGCGCCGGCTCGATCGGCATCGACCGCGTCGCCGGCCCGGTCGGCGAGGCGCTGGTCATGACCGCCGCCGGCCTGGCGGTGGCGATCCCCGCCGTGCTCGCCTACAACGTGTTCGGCCGTCTGATCGCCGCCTGCGAGGCCGAACTGGAGGGCTTCGCGCACGACCTGCGCGAGCTGGCGTCATGACCTTCGGCCGGCTCGGCCGCGACACGGGCGCGGCGCCGATGAGCGACATCAACATGACGCCGCTGATCGACGTCATGCTGGTGCTGCTGGTCATCTTCATGATCACCGCACCCCTGATGACGGCCAGCCTCAGGCTCGACCTGCCCAGGAGCGACGCCGCACGGCCGGGCAGCGCGCCGCGCTTCATCGCCGTCGCGCTGTCGTCGGCCGGTGAGCTGTACCTCGGCGACGAGCGGCTCGACCGCGACGCGTTCACGCGCCGCGTCGCTGCCGCCGCCAAGGACGACCCCGACCTCGAGGTGCAGCTGCGCGCCGACCAGAGCGTGCCCTACGGGCGCGTCGCCGAGCTGATCGGGCTGCTGCAGGAACAGGGCCTGTCGCGGATCGCCTTCGTCGCCGAGCCGCAGCGGCCCTGATCGCCAGCCTCAGGCGGCGCGCCTCTCGCTCGCGCTGGCGATCGGCACGACCACCTCGGCCGCTGACTGCGGCTCGGCACCGGCCGCCACCAGCTCGGCCGCCTGCGCGAACGACACCACCCGCTCGCCTCCCGATCGGTTGAACAGCAGGCGTGTCACGTCCGGGCGCGCGTAGTGCCCGGCCGGATCGGCGGCGGCCTTGGCCAGCGCGATCGCGCCGAGGTCGATGTCGGCGAACAGCAGCCCTTCCTCGGTCTCGGGCAACGGTTCTGCGAGGGGCCGGCCGTCGGGACCGTAGATGCGCGCATATCCGCCGCCGGCCTGCAGCAGCGCGCGCTTGGTGTCGTCGGTGCACAGCAGTTCGACCATCGCCGGGCTGACCACGCCGCACGGCGCCAGCACGAAGCACTGGCCCTCGGCGGCGTAGACCTGGCTGGCGGCGTTGTTGACCTCGCAGCCGAGCGCGTAGGCGCCGCCGCGGTACAGCGAGAAGCTCGGCCAGGCGGCGACGTGCACCTGCTCGTTCTGCGCGTACATCGCGTACTTGGTGAGCGGCTGCAGGTGTTCCCAGCAGTTCAGTCCGCCAAGGTTGCCGAGCGGCGTCGCGTGCACGGCGAGGTCGGCGCCCGAGCCCTCGCCGAACACCGTGCGCTCCACATGCGTCGGTTTCAGCTTGCGCCGCGTCGCGATCGTCTCGCCGCGGTCGTCGATGAACGCCTGCGCCATGTACAGGCTGCCGCCGGCCTTCTCGCTGTAGCCGAGCACCACGTAGATCGAGCTGGCCTTCGCGGCCCGCGCCAGGCGCTGGTATTCGGGGCTGCCGTTGACCAGCGAGTTGTCGTGATAACGCTGCACGAACTGCATGCCCCAGGCCGGCGAATCGAGCCAGATGTGCCACGGGTAGCCGGGCAGCCAGGTCTCCGGGAAGGCCACGAGCCGCGCGCCCTGCGCCGCGGCCTGCTCGATCAGGGCGATCGCTTTGTCGATGCCGGCGTCGAGGTCGAGGAACGCCGGTGCTGCCTGGACGACGGCGACCTTGTAGGCGGGGTGGGTGGCTGGCATGGCGGGCTCCTCGGGATGCGCTGGGGCCGCCACGGTAGGCGCCGGCGCCGGCCGCGTCTTGCGTGGCCGCCGCCTGCCTCTTGACTGCGCGTCGCTCTGCCCCGACGACCCGGCGGACGGGTTGCACCGAATGCCGCGAAGTGCTTTCATCGCGCCATGTCGCCGCTCGTGCTGAGCACCGCCAGCGTCCCGCCGCACGAACGGCGCGCGTTCTGGAACGACATGGTGTGCGACGTGTTCGTCCAGCTCGAATGCGACGCCGCGCGCGACGTCGACTTCGACGGCAGCATCCGCAGCGAGACGCTGGCCACGCTGGAGATCTCCGAGGTTCGCAGCCAGGCGCAGCGCGTCATGCGCACGCCGCGCCAGATCGCCAAGGCATGCGAGGACTACTTCCTGGTCAGCATCCAGACCGAGGGCCGCGGCGTGGTGCGCCAGGACGGCCGCGAAGCGCTGCTGGCGCCGGGGGACTTCGCGCTCTACGACAGCACGCGGCCCTACGAACTGCTGTTCGACGCGCCGTTCTCGCAGACGGTGCTGATGCTGCCCGGCGCCCAGCTGCGCCGGGCGATGAAGCGCACCGAGGCGATCACCGCGACGACCGTCAGCGGACGCGAGGGTGCGGGCCACCTGCTGATCGCCATGATCGACTGCCTGCGCCGCGACGCCCCGGCGCTGCAGCCGGAGAGCGCGGCGGCGGTCGCGGACAGCGTCGGCCATATCCTGGTCGGCGGGCTGCGCACGTTGCCCGCGGCGCGCCGCCAGGGTGCCTCGGACCTCGCGCGCTACCACGTGGCGCGCATCCGCCAGCACGTGCAGCGACATCTCGCCGACCCGGACCTGAGCGTCGGCTCGACGGCCCGGGCGGTTGGTCTGTCGATGGCCCACGTGCACCGGCTGTTCCAGGCCGAGGACCAGCCGCTGGCGCACCACATCTGGTCGGAGCGTCTCGAGGCCTGCAAGCGCCGCCTCGCCGACCCGGCATGCGCGGGGCAGGGCGTGAGCCGCATCGCCTTCGAGCTGGGCTTCAACGACGCCGCGCACTTCTCGCGTGCCTTTCGCGCGCGCTTCGGCGTCAGCCCGCGAGAGTGGCGCGAACGCGCGCTGGGCCGATAGCGCCGTCGGCCGCCGGGGCCGGCTCCTACAATCCGGCTCACGATGGACGACAAATACGACCCGGCCGACATCGAGCGCGCCGCACAGGCGCACTGGAGCGCGCGCGACGCCTACCGCGTCGTCGAGGATCCTCGCCGGCCGAAGTTCTACGCCTGCTCGATGCTGCCTTACCCCAGCGGCAAGCTGCACATGGGGCACGTGCGCAACTACACCATCAACGACATGATGGCGCGCTACCTGCGCATGAAGGGCTACAACGTCCTGATGCCGATGGGCTGGGATGCGTTCGGCCTGCCGGCGGAGAACGCGGCGATCGAGAAGAAGGTCGCCCCCGCCGCCTGGACGCGCGCCAACATCGCCGACATGAAGGCGCAGATGCAGCCGCTCGGGCTGGCCTTCGACTGGTCGCGCGAGGTCGCCACCTGCGACGCGAGCTACTACAAGTGGAACCAGTGGTTCTTCCTGAAGATGCTCGACAAGGGCATCGCCTACCGCAAGACCCAGGTCGTCAACTGGGACCCGGTCGACCAGACCGTGCTGGCCAACGAACAGGTCGAGAACGGCCGCGGCTGGCGCTCCGGCGCGCTGGTCGAGCGCCGCGAGATCCCCGGCTACTACCTCGCCATCACGCAGTACGCCGACGAACTGCTGGCCGGCGTGGCCGATCCGACGAGCCCGAACTACCTCGCCGGCTGGCCCGAGCGCGTGCGGCTGATGCAGGAGCACTGGATCGGCAAGAGCGAGGGCGTGCGCTTCGCCTTCCCGCACCACATCCGCGACGCCCATGGTGCACCGATCGGCGACAGCCGGCTGTGGGTGTTCACGACGCGTGCCGACACCATCATGGGCGTGACCTTCTGCGCGGTCGCGCCCGAGCATCCGCTGGCCACGCACGCCGCCGAGTCGAACCCGGAACTGGCCGCCTTCATCGAGCGCTGCAAGCAGGGCGGCACGACCGAGGCCGAACTGGCGCTGCGCGAGAAGGAGGGCCTGCCGACCGGGCTGTTCGTCACCCACCCGCTGACCGGCGCGCGGATTCCCGTGTGGGTCGGCAATTACGTGCTGATGGGCTACGGCGACGGCGCGGTGATGGGCGTGCCGGGGCACGACGAGCGCGATTTCGCCTTCGCCAAGAAGTACGGCCTGCACATCCTGCAGGTGATCGCGGTCGACGGCGAGCACTTCAGCTACGACCACTGGCAGGACTGGTACGCCGACAAGCAGCGCGGCTACACCGTCAACTCGGAGAACTTCTCCGGTCTGGCCTACCAGGCAGCGGTCGATGCCGTCGCGGCGGCGCTGGCCGCGCGCGGGCTGGGCGAGAAGAGAACGACCTGGCGGCTGCGCGACTGGGGCATCAGCCGCCAGCGCTACTGGGGCACGCCGATCCCGATCATCCACTGCGAGCACTGCGGCCCGGTGCCGGTGCCCGAGCAGGACCTGCCGGTGGTGCTGCCCGAGGACCTGATCCCCGACGGCAGCGGCAACCCGCTCGCCAAGTGCGAGGCGTTCCTCAAGGTCTCCTGTCCTGCCTGCGGCCGCCTGGCAAGGCGCGAGACCGACACGATGGACACCTTCGTCGACTCGGCCTGGTACTACATGCGCTACTGCTGCCCGGACAGCGACCGCGCCATGGTCGACGCGCGCAACGACTACTGGATGCCGATGGACCAGTACATCGGCGGCATCGAGCACGCGGTGCTGCACCTGCTGTACGCGCGCTTCTGGACCAAGGCGATGCGCGACT
>JBLMVT010000027.1:0-7245 GCA_050256835.1 Betaproteobacteria bacterium
CGCGCTGCGCGCGCTGGTGCGCGAGGCCGACGTGTTCGTGCAGGGCTACCGGCCCGGCGCGCTGGCGGCGCTCGGCTTCGACGCAGAGGCGCTGGCGCGCGAGCGGCCCGGGATCGTCGCCGCCTCCCTGAACGCCTACGGCACCGAGGGGCCGTGGGCCAATCGGCGAGGCTTCGACTCGCTGGTGCAGACGGCTTCGGGCTTCAACGTCGCCGAGGCACAGGCCGCGGGCGACCCGAGCAAGCCGCGGGTGCTGCCGGCACAGGCGCTCGACCACGCCAGCGGCTACCTGCTCGCGCTCGGCGTCCTGCAGGCGCTGCGCCGGCGCGCTCGCGAGGGCGGGGCCTGGCACGTGCAGGTGTCGCTGGCGCGCAGCGGGCTGTGGCTGCGTTCGCTGCTGCGCCTGGGCGCGCAGGGGTTCGCGGCGCCCGATCCGTCGTACGACGACGTGACCGACCTGCTCGAGCAGAGCGACTCGCCGTTCGGCCGGCTGACCGCGGTTCGGCATGCGGGCCGGCTGTCGGTCACGCCGCCGGGCTGGTCGCGGCCGGCGGTGCCGCTGGGCAGCGACGCGCCGCGCTGGCAGTAAGCGATGCATGCCGGCTCTGCGCCGGCATGACGCGGACCGGCCTGCCCGTGCCGGCGTGACGGCGATTCAGTGCACCGTCGCCTCGTCGTCCTCGCGGTGCGGGGCCGGCAGCAGCCGGTCGGTGAGGGCGATCGCCATCGCCGACAGCAGGAAGGCGAGGTGGATGCCGGTCTGCGCGATCAGCACGCGGTCGGACAGCGCGGCCGCGTTGATGAAGGTCTTGAGCAGGTGGATCGAGCTGATGCCGATGATCGCCGTCGCCAGCTTGACCTTCAGCACCGAGGCGTTGACGTGCGACAGCCACTCGGGCTGGTCGGGGTGGCCCTCGAGGTTGAGCCGCGACACGAAGGTCTCGTAGCCGCCGACGATGACCATGATCAGCAGGTTGGAGATCATCACCACGTCGATCAGGCCGAGCACGACCAGCATGATCGTCGTCTCGGTCAGCTTGTTCGCTCCGGCCGGCTGGCCGGTCACCCCGACCGCCGAGAACACCGCCTGCAGCGCGCCTTCGTCGCCGATGGCCGCCTCGATCAGGTGGATCAGCTCGACCCAGAAGTGCACCACGTAGACGCCCTGCGCAAGGATGAGGCCTAGGTACAGCGGCAGCTGCAGCCAGCGGCTCATGAAGATCAGGTTGGGCAGCGGGCGCAGCCGCGTCTTGCTGTAGTCGGGGAGCTGGGCCATGCGGGGCGGGAAGGGGCAAAAGCGCGCAGTGTACGAGGGGCCGTATGGGGGAAATCGGGCGCGCCCGGGCGCGCCGCAGTAGAGTAAGGCGATCGTAAGAGCCTCGGCCCACAGTGGCGCGCCAGCGAAAGACGTCACGTTTTCACAAGGAGACCTGCATGTCCGGCACCGACACGCCCCAACCCACGAAGCTCTATCCGCCGCCCGAGTCGGTCGTGCGCGGCGCCTACGTCTCGGGGCGCGCGGCCTACGACAAGCTGGCCGCCGAGGCGGCTGCCGACAACGCCGGGTTCTGGGCGCGCCACGCGCGCGAGCTGCTGACGTGGAAGACGCCGTTCACCAAGGTGCTCGACGCCTCTGGTGCGCCGTTCTACAAGTGGTTCGAGGACGGCACGCTCAACGTCTCGTACAACTGCCTGGACCGCAACGTCGAGCGCGGTCTGGGCGACAAGACGGCGATCGTCTTCGAGGCCGACGACGGCAGCGTCACGCGCGCCAGCTACCGCGACCTGCTCGAGCGCACCTGCCGCCTCGCCAACGCGCTGAAGAGCCGCGGCGTGAAGAAGGGCGACCGCGTCGTCATCTACATGCCGATGAGCGTCGAGGGCGTGGTCGCGATGCAGGCCTGCGCGCGGCTCGGTGCCACGCACTCGGTGGTGTTCGGCGGCTTCTCGGCGCAGAGCCTGCGCGACCGCATCGCCGACGCCGGCGCGGTGATGGTGATCACCGCCGACGAGCAGGCGCGCGGCGGCAAGGCGCTGCCGCTCAAGGCCATCGTCGACGAGGCGCTCGCGCTCGGCGGCTGCGAGTCGATCCGCGACGTCATCGTCTACCGGCGCACCGGGGGCAAGGTCGCCTGGGACGGCGCGCGCGACAAGTGGCTGCACGAGGTCACGGCGAACCAGCCCACGACCTGCGAGCCCGAATGGGTCGGCGCCGAGCACCCGCTGTTCCTGCTCTACACCTCCGGCTCGACCGGCAAACCCAAGGGGGTGCAGCACTCGACCGGCGGCTACCTGCTGCACGCCGCGCTGACGACCAAGTGGACCTTCGACCTCAAGCCCGAGGACCTGTTCTGGTGCACGGCGGACATCGGCTGGGTCACCGGCCACACCTACATCACCTACGGGCCGCTGGCGCTCGGCGCTACCGAGATCGTTTTCGAGGGCATCCCGACCTACCCGGACGCGGGCCGCTTCTGGCAGATGATCGCCAAGCACAAGGTGACGGTGTTCTACACCGCGCCGACGGCGATCCGCTCGCTCATCAAGGCGGCCGAGTCGAACCCGGCGACGCACCCGAAGAACTACGACCTGTCCTGCCTGCGCATCCTCGGGTCGGTGGGCGAGCCGATCAACCCGGCGGCCTGGGAGTGGTACCACGCCAACGTCGGCGGCGGACGTTGCCCGATCGTCGACACCTGGTGGCAGACCGAGACCGGCGGCCACATGATCACGCCGCTGCCCGGTGCGACGACGCTGGTGCCGGGCTCGTGCACGCTGCCGTTCCCCGGCATCGACGCGGCCATCGTCGACGAGGCCGGCCACGACGTGCCCAACGGGCAGGGCGGCATCCTGGTCATCAAGAAGCCCTGGCCCGGGATGATCCGCACCATCTGGGGCGACCCCGAGCGCTACACCAAGAGCTACTTCCCGCCCGAACTGAAGGGCCACTACCTGGCCGGCGACGGCGCCAGCCGTGACGCCGAACACGGCTACTTCACCATCACCGGCCGCATCGACGACGTGCTCAACGTCAGCGGCCACCGCATGGGCACGATGGAGATCGAGAGCGCGCTGGTCGCCAACACCGCGCTCGTCGCCGAGGCCGCCGTCGTCGGCCGCCCCGACGAGACCACCGGCGAGGCGATCTGCGCCTTCGTCGTGCTCAAGCGCCCGCGCCCGAGCGGCGAAGAGGCGAAGAAGATCGCCAACGACCTGCGCAACTGGGTCGCCAAGGAGATCGGCCCGATCGCCAAGCCGAAGGACATCCGCTTCGGCGACAACCTGCCGAAGACGCGCTCCGGCAAGATCATGCGGCGCCTGCTCAGATCGATCGCCAAGGGCGAGGCGATCACGCAGGACACGTCGACGCTGGAAAACCCCGCGATCCTGGAGCAGCTGGCGCAGACGAATTGAACCGCACGGCCCAATGGAAAAGGCCCCGCAGCGCGGGGCCTCTTCGTCTGCCGGGCCGACTGCTACTTCAGGCCCAGGATCCAGGTCACCAACTGCTTGGCCTCGGCCTCGCTCACCTGCGGGTTGGCGGGCATCGGGATCTGGCCCCAGACGCCCGAGCCACCCTTCATGACCTTATGGGTGAGCTTGTCGACGGCGTCCTTCTGGCCGGCGTACTTGGCCGCGACGTCCTTGTACGCCGGGCCGACGACCTTCTTGTCGACGGCGTGGCAGGCCAGGCAGTTCTTCTTCTGCGCCAGGTCGAGCTGCGCGAAGGCGGGCAGCGAAGTCGCGGCCAGCGCGGCGGCAAAAATGGGCAACATCAGCTTCATCGAAGGCAACCTTTCCCGGTTGAGGTTGTGACACAAGGTAGATTCACGGAAGACAACGGATTGTAGGTGCTGCGGTTGACGCGCCGGCGCGAGCCGGAGTCGTCTGCCGGGGCACGGGGGAGTCGAAGCCATGGTCTTTGTCGTGCTGGGTGTGGTGCTGCTGGGTCTCAAATTCGCCGAGATCGGGCCGGTGGCCGGGTGGGACTGGTGGTGGGTGCTGCTGCCGTTCGTGCTGGCGGTCGTCTGGTGGGCCGTCGCCGACAGCACCGGCCTGACCAAGAGGCGCGAGATGAACAAGATGGACGACCGCAAGAAGCAGCGCCGCCGCAAGCACCTGATCGCGCTGGGGCTGAGCCCGCGCGAGCCCGGCAAGATGAGCGCCGAGGAGCGGGCGCGGCGCTACCAGACCTCCAAGATCGAGCAGGAGCGCGCCGAGAAGCGCCGCATCAACCGCGACACCATCGTGCGAGCCAGCCGGCTCGACAGCTCGGCGTCGACGCAGTTCGTCGACAGCAAGCAGTAGCGCGGACGTGTCATTGCGGCGGCGCGCCCGGATCCCCGCCTGCGCGGGGATGACAGGCCCTTACTCCTCGAACCGGTCGAGCACCGCCCCCGTGCTCGCGCTCGACGCGTTCTTCGCGAACTTGGCGAGCACGCCGCGGGTGTAGCGCGGCGCCGGCGGCTTCCACGCCGCACGCCGGCGTGCCAGCTCGGCGTCGTCGAGGTTCAACTGCAGCAGCAGCCGGTGCGCGTCGATGGTGACCGAGTCGCCTTCGCGGATCAGCGCGATGTTGCCGCCGGCCCACGCCTCGGGCGCGACGTGGCCGACGACCATGCCCCAGGTGCCGCCCGAGAAGCGGCCGTCGGTGATCAGCCCGACCGACTCGCCCAGCCCCTGGCCGACCAGCGCCGAGGTCGGCGCCAGCATCTCGGGCATGCCGGGCGCGCCCTTGGGGCCGAGGTAGCGCAGCACCATCACGTCGCCGGGCCGGATCTCGCGCGCCATGATCGCTGCCAGCGCCGACTGCTCGTCGTCGAACACGCGCGCCGGGCCGGTGATGACGGGGTTCTTCAGCCCGGTGATCTTGGCCACGCTGCCCTCGGGCGAGAGGTTGCCCTTGAGGATGGCGAGGTGGCCCTCGGCGTACATCGGCTCGCCGATCGGCCGGATCACGTCCTGATCGGCGCGCGGCGTGGCGGGCACGTCGGCCAGCGTCTGGGCGACCGTCTTGCCGGTGATCGTCATGCACTGGCCGTGCAGCAGGCCGGCCTCGAGCAGGATCTTCATCACCTGCGGAATGCCGCCGGCGCGGTGCAGGTCGACGGCGAGGTACTTGCCCGAGGGCTTGAGGTCGCAGAGGACAGGCACCTTGCGGCGCACGCGCTCGAAGTCGTCGATCGTCCATTCGACGTCGGCCGCGTGCGCGATGGCCAGGAAGTGCAGCACCGCGTTGGTCGAGCCGCCGATCGCCATGATCACCGCGACCGCGTTCTCGATTGACTCGCGGGTGACGATGTCGCGCGGCTTGAGGTCGGCCTTCACCGCCTCGATCAGCACGCGCGCGGCCTCGCGCGTGCTCTCGACCTTCTCGTCGTGGACGTTGGCCTGCGTGCTCGAGTACGGCAGGCTCATGCCGAGCGCCTCGAACGCGCTGCTCATCGTGTTGGCGGTGTACATGCCGCCGCACGAGCCGTTGCCGGGGATGGCGCGGCGCTCGATCTGGCAGAAGTCCTCCTCGTTCATGCGACCGGCGGTGAACTCGCCGACCGCCTCGAACACGCTGACGATGTTCAGGTCCTTGCCCTTGTAGTGGCCGGGCAGGATGGTGCCGCCGTAGACGTAGATCGCCGGCACGTTGGCGCGCAACATGCCCATCATGCCGCCAGGCATGTTCTTGTCGCAGCCGCCGATGACGACGACGCCGTCCATCCACTGGCCCTGCACGCAGGTCTCGACGCAGTCGGCGATCACCTCGCGCGAGACCAGCGAGTACTTCATGCCCTCGGTGCCCATCGCCATCCCGTCGGAAATCGTCGGCGTGCCGAACACCTGCGCGTTGCCGCCGGCCGCCTCGATGCCCTCGACCGCCGCGTCGGCCAGCCGCTGGAGGCCCGAGTTGCATGGCGTGATCGTCGAGTGCCCGTTGGCCACGCCGATCATCGGCTTGCGGAAGTCGCCTTCCTGGTAGCCGAGCGCGTAGTACATCGAGCGGTTGGGCGCACGCGCCACGCCTTCGGTGATGTTGGCGGAACGGCGGTTGATCTTCAGGTCGGCCATGGCGGGCTCCGGGGTGCGGCAGCGGTCTCGAAAGAGCCCCGAATTCTAGGCGACGGCCTCGCGCGAGCCCGGTTGACGCAGGTCACGCTGCTAGCATCGCGGCCATGCTGATGCACCCGCAGTTCGACCCGGTCGCCGTCCACCTCGGGCCGATCGCCGTGCACTGGTACGGGCTCACCTACCTCGTCGCCTTCGGGCTGTTCCTGTACCTCGCCTCGCTGCGCGTGAGGCATTCGCCGTTCGCCGAGCATGGCTGGACGCGCCGCGAGGTCGAGGACCTGATGTTCTACGGCGTGCTCGGCGTCATCGTCGGCGGGCGGCTCGGCTACGTGCTGTTCTACAAGCCCGGCTACTACGCGGCGCACCCGCTCGAGGTGTTCGCGGTGTGGAAGGGCGGCATGTCGTTCCACGGCGGCCTGCTCGGCGTGGTCGCCGCGATGGCGATCGCCGCGCGGCTGCACGGCCGGCGCTTCCTCGAGGTGATGGACCTGATCGCGCCGTGCGTGCCGCTCGGGCTGGCGTCCGGGCGCATCGGCAACTTCATCAACGGCGAGCTGTGGGGGCGCTTCGCCGACCCGAGCCTGCCGTGGGCGATGGTGTTCCCGCAATCGGGCTCGCTGCAGCCGCGCCACCCGTCGCAGCTCTACGAGTTCGCCCTCGAGGGCGTGACGCTGTTCGTGCTGCTGTGGCTGTATGCGCGCAAGCCGCGCAGGACGGGCCAGGTTTCGGGCGCCTTCCTGGTCGGCTACGGCGCGTTCCGCTTCATCGCCGAATACTTCCGCGAGCCCGACAGCTTCCTCGGCCTGCTGGCCTTCAACATGAGCATGGGCCAGTGGCTGTGCCTGCCGATGATCGCCCCCGGACCAGCGCTGTCGCCCTTGGCCACCACTACCCCCCGCAACCGACCTGCCACATCGTGACGCGACAGATCTTCCTCGACACCGAGACCACCGGCCTCTCGCCCGAGTCGGGCGACCGCATCATCGAGATCGGCTGCATCGAGATGGTGAACCGGCGCCTGACCGGCCGCCACAAGCATTTCTATCTCAACCCCGAGCGCGCCAACAGCGAGGACGCAGTCAAGATCCACGGCCTGACCGACGACTTCCTGGCCGACAAGCCGCTGTTCGCGCACGTCGCCGACGAGCTGCTGCAGTACCTGAGCGGCGCCGAGATCGTGAT
>JBLMVT010000028.1:0-8686 GCA_050256835.1 Betaproteobacteria bacterium
GATCAGCCCGCCGACGGCCCCGAGCCCATAGACGCAGATCTTCATCGGGCGACCTTCGCGGCGTTCAGTCGCGGTACGACGGATCGACGTGGTCGATCCAGCGCACCAGCGCGTCGAATGCGTCGCGTCCGGCGCCGTGGCGCGGGTCGAACTGCAGCGCGTCGGCGCTGGCGCGGCGCCGGATCGACTCGGACACCGGGACGGTCGGCCCGAGCGCCGCGCCGGCCAGCTGGATCTCGCAGGCGCGCTGCAGGGTCCACAGCACGGCGAACGCCTGCGCGACGCTGCCGCCCCAGGCGAGCAGGCCGTGGTTGCGCAGGATCAGCGCCGGCCGGTCGCCGATCGAGCGCACGACGCGCGGCCCCTCGTCGGCGCGCAGCGTGATGCCCTCGAAGTCGTGGTAGGCGACGCGGTCGTGCAGCTGCGCCGAATAGAAGTTGTCCATCGACAGGCCGGCCTGCGCGCTGGCCACGGCGCAGCCCGCCGTGGTGTGCGTGTGCATGACGCAGTGCGCCGCCTCGATGCCGCGATGGATGGCGCCGTGCAAGGTGAAGCCGGCCGGGTTCACCGGCCAGGCCGACTCGCCGACGATGCGCCCGTCGAGGTCGACCTTGACCAGGTTCGACGCCGTCACCTCGCGGTAGTGCAGGCCGAACGGGTTGATCAGGAAGTGCCGCTCGGGCCCGGGCAGGCGCAGCGTGATGTGGTTGTAGATCAGCTCGGTCCAGCCGAGCAGGTCGAACACGCAGTAGCAGGCGGCCAGCTCGATGCGCAGCGCGCGCTCGGCGGGAGAAGGGGCGGTCATGGCGCCGGATCGTACCGGCTCGCGCGCCGACCGCCGGGGCCGGTCAGATCGCCATCTCCTTCACGTCGGCGAGCAGCGCCTGCGCATCCTCGCCCATGGCCTGGTCGAGCATCGGATACATCATCTGCTCTTCCTTCAGGTTGTGCGGGATCAGGATCTCGTGCAGGGCCTGCGCCGCACGCTGCCAGGCCGCGCCGTCGCTCGCCGCGGCCGCCGCCTCGATCTGCTGGAGGATGCCGTGCATCTGCACGTGCTCGGCGCGCATCTGCACGCTCGGGCCGCTGTCGGACATGCCGGTGCGCTGCTCGAACGCCGGGAACAGCAGCTCCTCCTCCATCTCGATGTGGCGGCGCAGCCGCTGCAAGAACAGGCTGCTCTCGCGCGCGAGGCCGGCGAAGTCCCGGGCCGCGGCGGCGGCGGCCGCGCGCTCGGAAATGCCGTCGATCAGGACGTGGTCCTTCTGCATGTAGCTGCTGATCGATTCCATCGGGGTCTCCTCACGGGTGCTTGAGTTGGTCGAACTTGTCCGTCACGGTCGCCCAGTGGCCGGCGTCGGGCAGCGGTTCGCGCTTGCGGGAGATCTCCGGCCAGTCGCGCGCCAGCTCGGCGTTGAGCGCGATGAAGTTGCGCAGGTTGGCCGGCACCTCGACGTCGGCGTAGATCGCCTCGACCGGGCATTCGGCGACGCAGGCGACGCAGTCGATGCAGACGTCCGGGTCGATGACGAGGAAGTTCGGCCCCTCGTGGAACGCGTCGACCGGACAGACCTCGACGCAATCGGTGTGCTTGCAGTTGATGCACGCTTCGGTGACGACATAGGTCATCGCGGCCTCCAGCGGTTGAACGGGTTCGGGGATTCGTCAGGCGGCGGCCCGAGCCGGCCGCGCCGAGAACTTCGTCTTCGTGACGACGACCGGGCAGTCGGCGCCGGTGTCGCACGGCTCGACGCGCTTGCGGGCCGCGGCCATCGCCGACCAGCGGCGCAACGTCTTGGCCTGCACCTCGCCCTGCTGCGCGGCGGTGGGCGGGATCGGCTGGCCCTGCGCCAGCAGCTTCTCCACGCGCCGCAGCCCGAGGTAGGCGGCACCGTACGCGCCGTTCAATTGGCCGAGCCCGTTCGGGGCGACGTGGAACGGGGCATCGAGCGCCTGTTCGAGCGCCTTCACCATCGCCTCGTTGCGCGTCATGCCGCCGGTGAGCATGTAGCCGGGCTCCAGGCCGACGCGGCGCATCAGCTGGATCGCCCGGCCGCCCAGCGAGATCATCGCGCCCATCATGATGTCCTCTGCCGGAATGCCGTTCGACAGATGGTTGATCACCTCCGACTCGGCGAACACCGCGCACACGCTGCTGATCGTCTTGGGCGAGGTCGCGCGCAGCGCGTAGGGACCGATGTCCTCGGTCTTGAGGCCGAGGTAGCGCGCGGTCTTCTCGAGGAAGGCACCGGTGCCGGCCGCGCACTTGTCGTTCAGGCGGAACGCCTTCACACGCCCTTGGTCGTCGACCTTGATCGCCTTGATGTCCTGGCCGCCGATGTCCAGGATGGTGCGCGTGTCGGGGAACAGGTGCACCGCCGCCTGCGCGTGCGCCGTGAGCTCGGTGATTTGCGCGTGGCGGTACGCCACCGTGTAGCGGCCGTAGCCGGTGGCACCGACGTAGGTCACATCCGAGCGCTTGAGGCCGCTGTTGGCCAGCAGGTCCTCGAACACCGCCTCGGAAGCCTGGGCCAGCTTGAAACCCGTGCGCCGCACGGCGGTGCCGACGACCTTGCGGTCGCCGTCGAGCGCGATCGCCTTGGTGTAGGTCGACCCGACGTCCAATCCGACAACGTAGATCATGCTGCCTCCTGAGCAATGGCTTCGGCCGCCTGGGGCGCGGGTGCAAAAGCGTGTTCGCGCGCGAACAGGGCGGCGCCCAGCGCCCCGCAGAAATGGGCATCGGGGCTGACGTTGATCTTCATGCCCACCGCCTCCTCCAGCAGCTTGACGATCGCCACGTTGCGACTGACGCCGCCGGTGAAGGTGACTTCCGAGTGCACGCCCACCCGGCGCGCGAGCGAAACGCAGCGGCTGGTGATGGCCTGGTGCACGCCCATCAGCACGTCCTCGGGCAGGATGCCCTTGGACAGGTGGCTGATGATCTCGGACTCCGCGAACACGGTGCAGGTGGTCGTGATGCGCACCGGGTTCTGCGACTTCAGCGCCAGCGGCCCGAGCTCGCCCAGCGACATCTCCAGCGCGTACGACGCCGCGCCGAGGAAGCGCCCGGTGCCCGCGGCGCACTTGTCGTTCATGGTGAAGTCGGCCACCTGGCCATCGGGCTTGACCGAGATCGCCTTGGTGTCCTGGCCGCCGATGTCGATCACCGTGCGGGTGCCGGGAAAAAGAGCCACCGCGCCGCGGGCGTGGCAGGTGATCTCGGTCACCTGCTCGTCGCCGAACGACACGTTGTAGCGCCCGTAGCCGGTGCTGGCGACGCGCACCACCTGGTCCTCCGCGAGGCCGGCGTTGGCGAGCGCGGCGCGGTACGCGTCCTGCGCGATCGTCATCATGCTGGTTTCCATGTCGAGCAGGGCGCGCCCGACCACCTTGCCGTCCTCGTCCAGGATCACCGCCTTGGTCTGGGTGGATCCGACGTCGACGCCGCCGACGTATCTCATTTCACACCTCCCTTGGTGGCCGCCTGCACCTTCGCCGTGGGCGGCGGGCCGCCGCGCTGGTGCAGCGACTCGAAGAAGGCGTCGACGCGGTTCTTGATCTGGGCGTCGGACCAGTAGCGCGGGTCGATCAGGTCCGACTCGACGTACAGGCTCGGGATGTTCATGCGCTGGTTCAGGTAGTTGCGCGTGTCGGCCATGCCGGAAGACACGAAGCGGCAGCTCTTGATGCCGTGGAACACCACGCCGTCGACGTCGTATTCCTTGATCTGCTGCTCCAGCCGCTCGTGCGCGAAGAACTGGTTCGACAAGCCGCGCTGCGCGGCCAGCGCCGTGATTTCCGCCAGGCTTTCCAGCGGGCGCGAGGTGTCGTACACCATCTCGCCGGCGTCCATGCCGCCGGCGGCGAAGGTCAGGTAGTCGGAATAGGCGAACACGCCGCCCCAGCTCTCGAACAGTTCGACCAGCCGGCGCATCGACACGTAGCAGGGCGTGCCGGAGAACAGCAGCCGGAAGCGCTCCTCGGGCACGCGCCCCTCGCCGCGCGCCACCTTGGCGCGCAGCTGCTCCTCGAGCTGGCGCATGTACTCGACGCCTTCCTCGGTGCCGCGGTAGACGTTCATGATGCCGATGTAGGTGAGGCCGTCGAGCATCGCGTTGTAGGGCGCGGGGCAGGCGCGATTGAGCGCCATCACGTTGTTCCAGTGGAACACCATGCGGTTGACGCGGTCCTCGACCTCGGCCAGCCGGTCGAAGCTGAAGCGCTTGCCGGTGATGTTTTCGCAGCGGGTGATGAGTTCGCGGAACTGCGCCTCGACCCACTGGGAGTCGGCCATGTGCTGGGCGTCGCCGCGGCGCACCTGCCAGCCGGCGCCGCGCTGGCCGGGCAGGTCCAGCGTGAAGGTCGGCGTCTTGAGCATGCGTTCCCAGATCTCGCCCCACTTGATGAACGTGCTGCACATGTTCGACGTGATGGCGATGTCGGCCTCGGGGATCGTGCCCGACGGGTGCTTCTGCTTGCGCAGGATCAGGCCGACGTCGGCCTTGACGTAGGAGCACACGTCGGGCGAGTAGCCGTAGTCCTCGGAGGCGCGCAGGTACTCCTCGGACACCTTCTTCACGCCGGTCTGCAGCGAGTTGATCTCCGGGAACACGAGCTGGAAGTCGAACGTGCGCAGGATCTCGATGGCGTTGCCCATCACGAAGACGTTGGCGACCTTCTGGTCGCGCGCGCGGGCCTGCTCCAGGTTGGCATACCAGGCCTTCATCAGGCGCTGGCCGTCGGCGATCGGGTTGAATTCGGCCGGGGCGTCGGGCGCGGCGGTCCGTTCGAGTGTTTCGGTGGTCATGTGGGCTCCCGGTCAGGCGGTTGCGAAAAGCAGCGATTCGGCGAACGTCTCGAGTTGCATCGCCATCTGCTCGAACGAAGTCATCTTTTCCTCGAACTCGAGGATGAGGTACGGTACCGCGACCTGGTCGAGGTGCTTGGACCAGGCCACTTGCTCGTCCAGGCCCGGCTCGCAGAACTTGGCCGCCGTGACGATCGCGGCCTCGGCCTTGCTGCCGGTGATCATGTCCATCAGGTAGCCTTCCTTGCTCTTGCGCTCGTCGTGCTGCACCGGGCTGGCCGCCGAGCGCTGGACGAAGCTTTCGGCCAGGGCCCAGATCGGGTCGCCGGTGCCGGGCACGTCGGCGGTAAGCCAGCGCAGGCCGATCAGCAGGTCGTCGTCCACCACGTAGCAGTTGTCGTCGATCGCTTCCAGCATCTCCAGCGGCGGCTGCTCGCAGAAACCGCCGACGAACACCACGCGCGGCTTGTCCTGCGGCTGGCGCTGGCGCGCGCGGATGCCGGCCAGGGCCTGCTCCAGCAGGTCGTTGTGCGCCTCGCAGGGAATGCGGGTACGGGCGCGCAGCAGCAGGTACGACTCGGTGCAGCTCACCTTCCACGGCTCGTCGCGGCGCAGCGCGTACAGCTCGCGAACCAGCGTGCGGTTGCGGTTGTAGGCGCGAATGCTGGCGCGCAGCTTCTCGTCGGTGGCCTGGCTGTGCGACTTGCGTTCGAGCTCGCCGCGCAGGCGCTGGTACTCGGCTGCCACGTAGCGAATCGCGCCGGGCGTGTTCGGGTTCTGCGGCAGGTACAGGATCTGCGCGAGCTGCTCGGGGAAGTTGCGGGACCAGATGCCGGCCAGGTGCTTGGCGGCGTCGCAGATCGGATGGGTGATGAAACCCTTGAGCCCCTGCAGCGACCCGTTCAGCGCCATCTCGGACGTCGAGCGGCAGATCGAGCAGATGAACGAGCCCATGTGGGCGTCCGCGTGCTTGAGCTCGAGCTTGTTGCCGCCGCCCAGCATGGCCAGCGGCAGGAGCCCCGCCGCGTGCGCGATCTCCTCGGGGAAGTAGACCGGGAAGTGCCCGAGCGTGCCGGTGAAGCCGTTGGGCAGCGAATCGTCGTCGGGGATCGGCGACTGCCTGAGCGTGTTGCAGTACTCGAGGATCTCGTCGAGTCCGGCGTCGCGGCCGTTGGG
Source organism: Betaproteobacteria bacterium (assembly GCA_050256835.1). Classification (GTDB taxonomy): domain Bacteria; phylum Pseudomonadota; class Gammaproteobacteria; order Burkholderiales; family Burkholderiaceae_C; genus JAMHWF01. Next base: position 5,987 of record JBLMVT010000028.1, read on the forward strand.
TGCTTCGGTCTCCATCTCTCGCTCCTGGTCGGGGGTCAAATGCGCATTGCGGTACCGTAATGCGTAAATTGCGCCATGAGGGCCCCGAAGTCAATTGACCTGGGTCAAACGGCCTGCCACGAGCGGCCTCGAGCCGGAGCGCCACGGCGCGGCGCCAGCGAAAAAGCCCTGCAAGTCACTTCGACATGCAGGGCTTTGGCGGAGGCTGGTGGCGCTTCAGGGACTCGAACCCCGGACCTGCGGATTATGATTCCGTCGCTCTAACCGACTGAGCTAAAGCGCCCGAGCGCGAAAGTATATCGTGGCCTCTCGGGCGCGCCGGCGCGGCGCCGCGGGCCGATCGAGACCGCCGCCCGCACCGACTTCCCCTGTCCATGTTCAGCTTCTTCCGCAAGAAACCGCCGGCCGAGACCGTGCCGGCTGCTCCCGAACTGCCCGCCGCGGAACCCGCGCCGGCGCCGCCCGTGCAGGCCGCCAGGCCGGCAGGCTGGCGCGGACTGTTCGGCGTTGGGCCGAAAGCGGAGATGCCGGCGCCGGGCGCCGAGCCCTTATCGATCGGGGCCGTCGAGGCCGCGCCGCCTGCGCCGCTGCCCGCCGTCGAGGCCATCGAGGCGGTCGAGCCTGCCGAGGCCGTCGAGCCCGTCGAGCCCGTCGAGCCCGCGGCCGAGGCTCCCGCCGAGCGCCGCGGCTGGTTCGACAAGCTCAGGAGCGGGCTGCGCAAGACCGGCTCGTCGATCGCGCAGGTCTTCACCGGCACGCAGATCGACGACGCGCTCTACGAGGATCTCGAGTCCGCTCTGCTGATGGCCGACGCAGGCGTCGGCGCGACGCAGGTGCTGCTCGACGACCTGAAGCGCCGCGTCAAGGACGCCAAGGCGACCGAGCCGCAGGCGGTGCGCGGCCTGCTTGCCGACGCCGTCACCGACCTGCTCGCGCCGCTCGAACGCCCGCTCGTCGTCGGGCAGACCACGCCGACGGTGATCATGGTCGCCGGGGTGAACGGCGCGGGCAAGACGACGACGATCGGCAAGCTCACCCATCACCTCGCCAAGGCCGAACGCAAGGTGCTGCTCGCCGCGGCCGACACCTTCCGCGCCGCCGCCAAGGAGCAGCTCGCCGTCTGGGCCGACCGCAACCGCGTCGAGATCGTCAGCCAGCAGGGCGGCGACCCGTCGGCGGTGAGCTTCGACGCGGTGCGCGCCGGCATGGCGCGCGGCTGCGACGTCGTCATCGCCGACACCGCCGGCCGGCTGCCGACCCAGCTGCACCTGATGGACGAGCTGAAGAAGATCCGCCGCACGATCGACAAGGCGATGCCGGGCGCGCCGCACGAGGTGCTGCTCGTCGTCGACGGCAACACCGGGCAGAACGCGCTGGCGCAGGTGAAGGCGTTCGACGCCGCGCTCGACCTCACCGGCCTGGTCGTCACCAAGCTCGACGGCACCGCCAAGGGCGGCATGCTGGCCGCCGTGGCGCTGTGGTCGCGCGAGCGCGAGCGCCAGGGCGGGCGGGCGCTGCCGGTCTACTTCATCGGCGTCGGCGAGAAGCTCGAGGACCTGCAGACCTTTCGCGCGCGCGAGTTCGCGCAGGCGCTGCTCGGCTGAGCGCGGCCGCTCAGCGCGGCGTCGGCGCCTTGACTGCCGGCGGGCGCACCGCCGGCCCGGTAGCGGCCGGACGCTGCGGCGCCACCGGGCGCAGCGGCGCCGGCTTGGTGTCGAAGTTGTCGAACCAGGTCGACGGCGGCGGCTCGCGCATCTCGATGACCTCGTCGGGCTCGAACTCGAGATCCTCGGGAGTCAGCGCCTTCTTCGCCGCGGCGGCGCGGGCGGGCGCGGGCTGGGGCTGCGCGACCGGCGGCTGCGTGCTCGTCAGTTCCGGCACCTTGGGCTTGGGGAACAGCTGCTCGCGCGCCGCCTCGGGCGTCGGCAGCGCGCCCTCGACCCACACGTGCAACTGGATGTCGGCGGCCTTCAGCACGCGACGCACGCGCTCCTGGCGCTTCCTCGCGCGCTCGCTCTGCAGCGCGCCGGGCGGCTGGATGTCGACCGCGCACACCACCTGCGAGGACGAGTCGCAGACCAGCAGGTCGGGCGCGAGCTGGCCGACGCGCTGCAGCCATTCGGCGTACGAATGGCGCGTCGGCACGCGGATGAAGCGCGACAGCGGCACCTGCGCGAACACGATGTAGTCGGGCAGGGCGCGCACCAGCACGCCGTAGGCCAGGCGCTCGGCCGTGCTCAGCACGCGCGTGGCCTGCGGTTCCCACGCCGTCAGCGTGTCGAGCCCGTCGAGCGAACGGCCGCTCTTGTCGTCCGGCGTTTCCTGAGCGCGCCGGCGCCACCACACGACCCCGATCAGCGCGACGGCGGCGAGCACCGCCAGCAGGATCTCGGTCATCTTCGTCTCCCCTGCGGGCCGCCGTGGGCCGGCCCAAGGGGCAGACCATAGTGCGCTGCGCCGGGCCGGTCAATCGGCAACGCGGAGGACGCGTAACGACTGCTTACCGACGCGGAAAGCCGCCGGGCAGGCCGGCCGCGCCGCCGAAGCGCTTCATCATCTTCGCCAGGCCGCCGCCCTTCATCTTCTTCATCATGCCCTGCACCTGCCCGAACTGGTTGAGCAGGCGGTTCACGTCCTAAACCTGCACGCCGGCGCCGGCGGCGATGCGGCGCTTGCGGCTGGCCTTGATCAGCTCGGGCT
>JBLMVT010000029.1:0-6346 GCA_050256835.1 Betaproteobacteria bacterium
CCTGCCCAACTTCGACGCCGCCGGCCGTGACTTCAACTTCGAGTCGATCTACGCGGACAACCAGTTCGTCGGCGTCGACCGGGTGTCCGACGCCAACCAGATCACCGCCGGCGTGACGACGCGGCTGCTCGACCCGGCGACCGGCGCCGAGCTGCTGCGGCTGGGCGCGGTGCAGCGCTACCTGCTGCGCGAGCAGCGCGTCACGCCCGAGGGCACGACGCTGGGCAAGCGCTTCTCCGACGTGCTGCTGCTCGGCTCGACCAGCCTGGTGCCGTCCTGGACGCTCGACACCTCGCTGCAGTACAGCCCCGAGATCGACCGCACGGTGCGCTCGATCATCGGCGCGCGTTACTCGCCGGGGCCGTTCCGCACGCTGGCGGCGACCTACCGCTACACGCGCGGGTCGAGCGAGCAGATCGAACTCGGCTGGCAGTGGCCGATCTATCGTCAACCGGCGCCGAGGGCGCAGCTGGCGCGGCCGTCGGCCGGCGGCGCGGCCTGCGCCGGCACCTGGTACGCCGTCGGCCGCATCAACTACAGCATGCACGACTCCCGCCTCACCGATTCCATCGTCGGCTTCGAGTACGACGCCGGCTGCTGGATCGGCCGCGTCGTCGCCGAACGGCTGTCGACCGGCTTCAGCGAGGCGACGACGCGGCTGCTGTTCCAGCTCGAGCTGGTCGGCCTGTCGCGGCTGGGCAGCAACCCGCTGCAGGTCCTGAAGGACAATATCCCCGGCTACCGGCTGCTGCGCGAAGACCGTTCGGCGCCCTTCTCCTCGCCTTCCTATGACTGAGCCTGTCCGCGCCGCCCGCACCTTCCTCGTCTCGCTGGTCCTCGCTGTCGTCCTGCCATGGGCCGGCGCGCAGCCGGCATCGCCCGCGCCGCGCGCCGGCGACTACATCGTCGCCGTCGTCAACCAGGAGCTGGTCACCGCCGGCGAGGTTCAGCGCCGGCTGGTCCAGGTGCGCGCCGACGCGCAGCGCAGCGGCGCGCGGCTGCCGCCGGAGCCCGAGCTGCGCAAGCAGGTGCTCGAGTCGCTGATCGAGGAACGCGTGCTCGTCACCTATGCGCGCGACAGCGGGGTGAAGATCGACGAGGCCGATCTCGACCGCGCGGTCGCCAACATCGCGCAGCAGAACCAGATCACCCTGCCGCAGCTGCGCGATCGGCTGCAGCGCGAAGGGCTCGACTACAAGCGCTTCCGCGACTCGGTGCGCGACCAGCTGATGGTCGAGCGCACGCGCGAACGCGAGGTGCAGTCGCGCATCAAGGTGAGCGAGGCCGAGATCGACGACTTCCTCGACAAGCAGCGCGCGAAGGCGCCGATCGAGCTGGACATCGCGCAGATCCTGGTGACCGTGCCCGACGGTGCAAGCGTCGAGGAGGTCGCGCGGCGCCGCGCCGCGGCCGAACAGGCGCAGGCGCGCATCCGCAACGGCGAGGATTTCGCCAAGGTGGCGCGCGAGGTCTCCGAGGATGGCAACCGCCAGCAAGGCGGCGAGATCGGCCTCAAGCCGGCGGACCGCCTGCCCGATGTCTTCGTCGCCGCGGTGCGCGCGCTGCAGCCCGGCGAGGTCGCGCCGGCTCTGCTGCGCACCGGCGCGGGCTTTCACCTGCTCAAGCTGATCGAGCGGCGCGATGGTTCGTCGTTCGCGGTGACGCAGACACACGCGCGGCACATCCTGCTGCGCCCCGGCCCGCAGCTGAGCCAGGAGGCGGCGGTGCAGCGCCTGGCCGGCTTCAAGCGCGACATCGTCGCCGGCAAGGCGAGCTTCGAGGCGCTGGCGCGCGCCAACTCGGAGGACGGCAGCGCCCCCGGCGGCGGCGACCTCGGCTGGGTGTCCCCCGGCAACCTGGTGCCCGAGTTCGAGGAGGCGATGAACGCGCTGCCGGTCGACGGCATCTCCGACCCGGTGGTGACGCGCTTCGGCGTGCACCTGATCCAGGTCGTCGAGCGGCGCAGCGTCAAGCTCGACGCCAAGCAACTGCGCGAGCAGGCGCGCAACATCCTGCGCGAGCAGAAGTTCGAGCAGGCCTACAACGAGTGGCTGCGCGACCTGCGCGCGCGCGCCTACGTCGAGATGCGCGAGCCGCCCGTGTCGTGAGGCGCGGCGCCCGCAGACCGCACCTTTCGCACGGCCACCGCCCGCGCAAGCGTTTCGGCCAGCACTTCCTCGTCGACCGCGCCGTCATCGAGGCGATCGTCGCCGCGATTGACCCGCGACCCGGCGAGGCGCTGGTCGAGATCGGCCCCGGGCTGGGCGCGTTGACTGGTCCGCTCGCCGAACGCTGCGGCGCGCTGACGGTGATCGAGCTGGACCGCGACCTGGCCGCGCGGCTGCGCAGCGAGCCGGGGCTGACCGTCGTCGAGGCCGACGTGCTGACGGTCGACTTCCGTGCGCTGGCCGCGGAGCGCGGGCAGCCGCTGCGCGTCGTCGGCAACCTGCCGTACAACATCTCGACGCCGATCCTGTTCCACCTGCTGGGCCACGTCGGGGCGGTGCGCGACCAGCACTTCATGCTGCAGAAGGAGGTGGTGCGGCGCATGGCCGCCGCGCCGGGCGGCAAGGACTACGGTCGCCTGTCGGTGATGCTGCAGTGGCGCTACGACATCGAGAGCGTGCTCGACGTGCCCCCCGAGGCGTTCGACCCGCCGCCGGCGGTCCATTCCGCGGTGGTGCGGATGCAGCCGCTGCCGGCGGTCGCGCCGGTCGATCCGGCGCGGCTGGGCGAGCTGGTCGCCGTCGCCTTCTCGCAGCGCCGCAAGCTGCTGCGGCACACCCTCGGGCGCTGGCTCGCCGAACACGGCTGGAACGGCGACTTCGACCTGCAGCGGCGCGCCGAGGAGGTCGCGGTCGCCGAGTACGTCGCGCTCGCGCGCGCGCTCGGCCCATGAAAAGGGCGGCCCGCGGGCCGCCCCTCGATGGTTCTCCGGTGCGCTACGCGGCGTCGAGCCACATCGCGGTGTCGAATGCGCTGCTCATCAGCGGCATGTTCATGCCGAAGCTCGAATTGGCGGCGTTCTTGCTCTTCGAAGCCGGCTTGTCGGCGTTCTGGGCCACTTCCGTCGCCCGCTCCCATGACCCGATTTCCTGGGAGCGGGCTACTGAAAAGAATAGAAACACCTGAATGGTATTTTTCGTTCTCCCCAGTAGTCGGCGGCATCGCGGAAGACGTCGAGCAACTGCTCTCGCGCCTCGCGGTCGAAGCGCGGGTTGTCGGGCAGCTGTTCGAGCACGACGACGAAGCCGGGCTGCTGGCCCGACTTGTGCACGAGGTCGGTCATGCAGTCGTACAGCGCGTCCAGGTTCTTGCCGTAATGCGGCGGGAAGAGGAAGGCGTCGGCGATCATCTCGAGCACGTCCTGCTTGGACTGGGCGTTGCTCAGATTGACGTAGAGGAAGTGCTGGCCGACGCCCTGCGCGGCCTGCATGAGATCCTCCACGCGGTAGGCGCGGATCGATTGAACGATGTTGGGACGGACTGTCTGCAAGAGCATGTCGCGATCCTCCTCGAGTCGAAACGTTTGGCCGTCGTCACCGCACGATGCGGCGGAAGCTCGTGTAGTGGTCGTCGGTGTAATAGCAGGCCTCGGGGTTCGCCGGTCGCTCCCCGCCGCACACGATGCGCCGCGCCCCGCGGTCGTCCGCGCCCGGCGTCGGCACCGTGTATTCGCGGTACCAGCCGCGCCGCGCGGCCGGCAGCTGGCGTTCGCGATTGCCGAACACCACGCCGTCCTTGCGATACGGAAACGGCCCGCCCGAGCGGATCAGCTTCTCGGTGGCGATCGCCTCGACCGGCAGTTCGGCCTGCGACACGCTGCCGGGAATCGGCGTCGGCTTGCGCGCCTGTGAGGGCGCGGCAGCCAAGGCGCCAACCGCGAGGGTTGCCGCGACGCCGGCAGCGAGTCCCAACTTCCGCAAGTCAAGCCACGCCAACCGCCGCGCGGTGAGTGACACGGGTTTACCCTGAAACTTGAAGCTGAAATGGTACCGAAAGCGCGCGCGAAGCTCAAGTATTTGCCGCAAATTATGGCAGGAATTGAAACGCAAGTGTTAGCGCACACTTCGTTTATAGAGTCGAAGAAGATGGAGAATTGTGCGGTGCAGTGGATTGCTCGGGCGACCGCCCTCCGAGCACGCTATCGATCCTGCGGGTTCGATCGCCAGCGCCCCGGCGGCCGATGAATAAAATCGGCCGGCTTCCCCCCACACCGCGGCGCCAGCCGACTGCCCCATGAACCTCTCGTCGCTGTCCGCGCTGTCGCCGCTGGACGGACGCTACGCCGCGCGCATGGCCGCCCTGCGTCCGTTGCTCAGCGAGTTCGGCCTGATGCATCGCCGCGTGCAGGTCGAGGTCGAGTGGCTGATCGCGCTGTCGGACGCCGGCATGCCCCAGCTGCCGGCCCTTTCGGAGGCGGCGCGTGGGCTGCTGCGCAGTCTCGTGGTGCGCTTCTCGGAAGCCGACGCGCAGGCCATCAAGGACATCGAGCGCACCACGAACCACGATGTCAAGGCCGTCGAGTACTGGATCAAGAGCCGGCTCGGCCAGAACGCCGAGCTGCGCGCGGCCGCCGAGTTTGTCCACTTCGCCTGCACCAGCGAGGACATCAACAACGCCAGCCACGCGCTGATGATCAAGGCCGCGCGCGACCAGGTGCTGCAGCCGGCGCTCGACCGAGTGATCGGGCAGCTGCGCGCTCTCGCCGTCCGCCACGCGGCGCTGCCGATGCTCAGCCGCACGCACGGCCAGACCGCCAGCCCGACCACCGTCGGCAAGGAGATCGCCAACGTGGTCGCGCGGCTGGCGACGGCGCGGTCGCGCATTGCCGAGGTGAGGCCGCTGGCGAAGATGAACGGCGCGGTCGGCAACTACAACGCCCACCTCGCCGCCTGGCCCGATTTCGACTGGGAATCGTTCGGCCGCCGCGTGGTCGAGCAGCAGCTCGGGTTGGCGTTCAACCCGTACACGATCCAGATCGAGCCGCACGACTGGATGGCCGAGCTGTTCGACGCGCTGGCACGCGCCAACACCATCCTGATCGACTGGTCGCGCGACGTGTGGGGCTACATCAGCCTGGGCTACTTCCGGCAGGCCGCGCGCGAAGGCGAGGTCGGGTCGTCGACCATGCCGCACAAGGTCAACCCGATCGACTTCGAGAACGCCGAGGGCAACTACGGGCTGGCCAATGCGCTGCTCGGCCATCTGAGCCAGAAGCTGCCGATCTCGCGCTTCCAGCGCGACCTGTCCGACAGCACGGTGCTGCGCAACATCGGCGTCGCGCTCGGCTACGCGCTGCTCGGCCACGACTCGATGGCGCGCGGGCTCGACAAGATCGAGGTCGACGCCGCGGCGCTCGCCGCCGACCTGGAAGACGCCTGGGAGGTGCTGGCCGAGCCGGTGCAGACCGTGATGCGCCGCTGGGGCCTGCCCGAGCCCTACGAGCGGCTCAAGGCACTGACCCGCGGCAAGGCGATCACGCGCGAGACGCTGCGCGAGTTCATCGGCACGCTCGACCTGCCCGCGGCGGAGCGCGATCGGCTGCTGGCGCTGACGCCGGCGGGCTACATCGGCAAGGCGGCGGAACTGGCCGCCCGGCTGGGCGACCCGAAGGAGCCGCGCTGATGGACTTCCGCGCCCGGCTGGCCGAGGCCGGCGCGCGCCACGGCAGCCTGCTGTGCGTCGGTCTCGATCCCGACCCGGCGAAGTTCCCCGGCGCCTGGCGCGGCGACGCCGGGCGCATCTTCGATTTCTGCGCACGCATCGTCGAGGCCACGCACGACCTCGTGATCGCGTTCAAGCCGCAGATCGCCTACTTCGCCGCGCACCGCGCCGAGGACCAGCTCGAGCGGCTGATGGCGCACCTGCGCCGGGTCGCGCCCGGCGTGCCGGTGATCCTCGACGCCAAGCGCGGCGACATCGGCGCGACGGCCGAGCAGTACGCCCGCGAGGCGTTCGAGCGCTACGGCGCCGACGCGGTGACGCTGTCTCCGTTCATGGGCTTCGATTCGATCGAGCCCTACCTGCGCTGGCCGGGCAGGGGCGCGATCCTGCTGTGCCGCACGTCCAACCCCGGAGGCGGCGATCTGCAGGCGCAGCGCCTGCGCGCCGGCGCCGACGGCCCGGAGGAGGCGCTGTACGAGCGCATCGCGCGGCTGGCGGCCGGGCCGTGGAACCGCAGCGGCCAGCTCGGCCTCGTCGTCGGCGCCACCTATCCGGCCGAGCTGGCTCGGGTGCGCGAGCTGGCGCCGACGCTGCCGCTGCTGATCCCCGGCATCGGCGCCCAGGGCGGCGACATCGAGGCGACGGTGCGGGCCGGCTGGCGTGCGAACGGGCCCATCGT
>JBLMVT010000030.1:0-6980 GCA_050256835.1 Betaproteobacteria bacterium
GCGTCGGTGTCGAGCGTGAAGCGCAGGCGGATGGCGCGAAAGCCGACCGGCGCATCGCGGTCGACGCCGAGCGTGCCGCGCACGTCGAGGTCGCCCTCGGCGCGCACGGTGGCGTCGCGCAGCGCGACGCCCATCGAAGTGGCCACCGCCCGCAGCGTCACCCCGGCGCAGGCGACCAGCGCCTCGAGCAGCATGTCGCCCGAGCACGCGGCCAGCCCGCTGCCGCCCGTGGCCGGGTGCAGGCCGGCAGTGACGAGCGCACGGCCGGTGTCGAGGCTGCAGGTCAGGCCCTGCCCGGCGCGGCCCTCGGCGTGCAGCGTGATGAGCGCGGCCGCGGCATCGGCGCGGTAGCGCTCCTTCAGCGGCGCCTGCAGGGCGCGCAGTTCGTCTGCGTTCATGGCGGTGGCGATCCTCCTTCGAAGGCCGCAGTGTGAACGAACGCACGCGAAGCCGCAGCGCTCGCCCCATCCGAGGTGCAGCAAGGCTCAAGCCCCACCCTTCGTATCCGAAGGTAACCACGAACAACAACCGATGCCGCCCGCCCACCGCACGCGCGCGGCTCACCAATGGAGGGAAGAGCGTGTTGTCGAACCTGTACGTGTTGACGCTGGCCGGCGTGGGTGTTGCGGTGCTCGCGCTGATCTGGGATGCCGTGATCTCGGTGTCGCGCAAGGCGCCGTGGGAGGCGACCCGGCCGGACTTGAGCGTCGTCGCGACGCAGGAGCGGCGTGCGCAGGACCTGCCGTTCGTCGGCCGCGATCGACGCGGCGCGGACGCAGACAGCGCCGAAGGCGAAGCGCAGGACGAACGCCGGGTAGCTTAAGCAGGCTACCGGGTCCCGCCCGCCTTGCGGGCGACCAGCGTCTCGAACGACTTGGTCTGCCCGTTCGGCGCCGCGAAGTCGGCGAACTCGTCGTGCAGGATCTCCCAGCCCGCGAAGCGGCGAGCCAGCTCGTCGCGCGCGAACAGGCAGTGGGCCTGCGGGTCGAACATGTCGAGGTAGGTGGTGCCTTCGACCAGCACGTTGACGACCGCCACCCCGCCCGGCCGCAGGTGCGACTGCAGCACGCCCAGCTGGCGCAGCGCCGTCGCGCAGTCGAAGAACATCAGCAGGCCGATCGCTACCACGGCGTCGAACTCGCCCTCGGGCTCGTGGGCGCGCAGGTCGGTCTCGCCCGCCTCGATCGGCAGCGACTGCGCGCGCGCCGCCTCGCGCAGGTGGGCGATCGCGGCCGGGCTGGCGTCGAGCGCAACCACCGTGCAGCCGCGTCGCGCCGCCGCGACGGCGAGGTTGCCGAGCCCGCAGCCGTAGTCGAGCACGCGGCCGGCGAGCCAGGGCAGCGCCGCCTGCTCGAACGGGTTGAGCTGCAACTCGGCGTCGCGCAGCTGGCGCCGGAACTGCTCGTCGAAGAAGCGCACGCTGGCGCTCGCCGCCACGGCATCGGTCATCGCGCCCCCGCGCCCGCGCTCCAGAAGCGCTCCATCGCGATGTAGAGGAACGACGCCGACCAGCCGATCAGCAGCAGGCCGTTGAGCGCCTCGATGCCGGCCAGCATGCGCAGCGGGCCGATGGGAGTGAGGTCGCCGAAGCCGAGCGACGTGTAGGTCTCGGCCGAGAAGTACAGGCAGGTGGTGAGCGAGAAGCCGACCGGCCCGGCGAGGCTGCCGACATCCAGCCAGCGCACCAGCGCGAACAGCGCCACCCCGTACACCGCCATCTCGAGCGCGTGCGCGGCCAGCGCCGCGAACACGGCCACCAGCACCTTGGCGCGGCTGGGGATCCGCAGCACCGGCAATCCACCATTGAGCGCACGCAGCACCTCGTAGTGGGTCACCGTGGTCACGGCGATGAGGACGATGCAGGCGAGGACGACGACGAAGCTCGACAAGTGATCTTCCTACGCGTCAGCCGGCGCTTCGCTCACTGGACGCGGTCGTGAAGGCGCTGCTGGACCTGGCCGACCGCCTGGTTGTAGACGAGCGGCCCGACCTCCTCGAGGAAGAAGGTCAACAGCGCGCCGGCCGCGATGTTGCCGATGCGCTGGTCGAGCTCTTCGGCGAAGTAGCGCTCGATGGAAGAAACCGCCTGGTTCCTCGCCTCGCGGGAAAGCTCGATTGCCATGCTTCGTTCCGGCCGTGGTGGCCGGCCATTCTGCCTCGGCAGTCGGGCGCCTCGCCGGGCACGTCGCCCAGGCCTCGCGCAGCGGGGCCGGCGAGCCCCTCTAAGCCGCGTCCCGCCGGCGATCGAGCACGGCGAGCAGCGCGAGGACCAGCGCGGCGACCCCGACCGCGGTGCGCAGCGCGTGCCAGTGGCGCCAGGTGTCGCGCAGCGTCGCCCAGTCGGAGGCCGGCGCCTGCGCACTCCAGGTCATGACCTGGGCGTTGATCGGCTGGTTGGCGAAGCGCGTGATGAGGCCGACCGCGACGAGGCACAGCGTCGCGGCCACGAGCAGCCCGCGGCCGCGACGGTCATTGCGAGTCTGCACGGCCCATGCCGCGGTGAGCAGGATGCACACCGCGCCGAGGATCGGCAGCGGCATGTTCAGCGCACGGATCGCGTTCTGCTGCATCTCGACGAAGGCCGACGCCGACAGCGCCGCCGGGTCGAAGCCGAGCCAGATGCCGAACATGGTGCCGACGAGAAGCGCCATGAGCAGGAGGCTGAGGAAGCGGATGGGGGTGGCGGTCATCGGATCTCCCTGACGAGGTTGGGCGGCGGGCCCGTCACAGTGGTCAATGACATCGATGGATTCGGGAATAACGAGGGCATTTCGCCGGTCCAGGGATCACAGGCGCGACCACGCGAGTGTCCGGAGCTAATCCCGGCTGGCACCGCGCGCGGCAATGCGCGGATCGGATGGACCCAAGCGGTGCCCGGCGCGGCCGTCGCCCACCGCAGGAGACGACCATGTCGCAGACTTCCTCCACGCCGGCAGTCGCCGGATTCGAGATCAGGTTCCGGTCGCTGTTCAGGGAGGGTCGCGCGCTGGCCTTCCCGTGCAGCCTCGAAGGCCGCGTCGACCTCGACGCCATGAGCGAACGAGCCAGGAACAACTACTTGTTCGCGTGCGCGACGATCGGCCGCGAGTACGCGGTGCCCGTGGTCGAGGCGTGCGAGCACCGTTGAACCTGCTTCGCGTAGATCTTCCTCGAGCGTCTTCCCCATTTCATTTTCCAGCGAGCCCGGAAGATCGGCGGCCGGCCCCTCTCGAGTTGACCACGCGGCGTGGACTGCAAGTCGAGCAGGGACACCTATTTGTCCGAAGAAACCGGGCAGGTCACGGGTACGGCGGCTTTGACCTGGGCATCTCGGAATCCTTCCTTGTCCGCGAAAGAGGTCAACTTCAAAGTGCCCTGCCGGTGGAGGTCCGCTAGAACGTTCGACATGAGCGGCACACAACGGCGCCGCGAGCGTGGCCGAAGCGCGCAAACGCCACCCGCTGTTGTGTGTCCGCTCGCTGGAGACGTTAGCGGCCATCACGGCTCGGGCTCTCCAAGGATGTACCAAGCTTTGACATTCTCACTACGCGCCGCCAGGGCGAGTTCTTAGTCCGCCGTGACCAGCACAGTTTGCGATTCATTGACGAGCGCGGAGAAATATCCGTTCTTGACGCTGACGATCTGAAAGGCGTCAGATAGGTCGAGCGAATACCGATCCGCAATGTCTTGAACGTCGTTGAATACGTGTGCGTCGGTGAAGTCGATTTCCTTGACATAGCGCGTGCTCGCGCGGAACCAAGCAGTGAGCGCAAACGACGCCTGTCTGTACTGGGGCCCATCAAGCTGGCCACGATAGCGCCACTTGCCCTTCAGAATGTTCAGTGCTTCATAAAAGCAGAATGGCGTCGTGTAGCGAGTCGGTGCTCGGTTACGGAAGTAGTCGCGAACTACATCGCTGCCTGGTTCGTCGGCATATACCTTGACCAACGCCGATGCATCGAAGCAGTTCGCGCGGGGCGGCGGGTTCGTCATTGGCGGGCTCTAACGTTTGACATGAGAGGCGGCGCCCGGCTTGCCGCAAAGTTCTGCCGCGAAGGACCCATGTGCCGCCTAACTTGATTTGGAGAAGCCGTCCAGTTACGAAGTGGCGTAACACCGGACCGGACCCCGGTTCGCGGAGCGACGAACCGATTGTTCGGCCAGCGAATCAACCCTTCGCGGCCCTCCTCCGCCTCTTCCGGCCTGTCCGGCAAACCGGACAGCGCCGCAGTCTCCAAGGCCGGGACCCGCCTACCCTCCCACCAACCCGTTCCTGATCGCGTACACCGTCAGCTCCGAGTTGTTGCCCAGCTGCAGCTTCTCCAGCACGCGCGCCCGGTACACGCTCACCGTCTTCGGGCTCAGCATCAGTTCCTCGGCGATGTCCGACAGCCGCTTGCCCGAGGCGATCATCACCAGCGTCTGCATCTCGCGGTCGGAGAGCTTGTCGTGGGCGCTGGCGCTCTCGGGGGCGGTCAGGCTCTCGACCAGCATCTGCGCGATCTCGGGGGTGACGTACTTGCGGCCCTGCGCCACGGTGCGCACGGCGGCGACGATCAGCGACGGGTCGCCGCCCTTGTTGACGTAGCCGTAGGCGCCGGCGCGCAGCGCGCGGATGGCGTACTGGTCCTCGGGGTACATGCTGACGACGAGCACGCGCACCGCGCTGCCCTCGTCCTTCAGCACGTGCAGCACGTCCAGGCCGCTACGGCCGGGCATGTTGATGTCGAGCACCAGCACGTCGCACGGCTGCTCGCGCATCAGCGTGCGCAGCTCGCCGTAGTCGCCGGCCTCGCCGACGACCTCGATGTCCTGCGCGTCGCACAGCGTGTCGCGGATGCCGCGCCGGATCAGCGCATGGTCGTCGCACAGCATGACTCGGATCACTTAGAGCTCCCCCCAGGCGGTCGGGTCGTAGGCGTGGTCGGAATCGACGATCTCGGCCTCGGGCTCGGCGTCGGGCGGCGCCAGCGGCACGAACAGGATCAGCGCGGTGTGTCCCGGCCGGCTCGACAGCTCGACCCAGCCGCCGACGGTGCCGGCGCGCTCGTGCAGCCCGCGGATGCCGAAGCTGCGCGCCTTGGCGAGGTCCTCCTCCGACAGGCCGCGGCCGTTGTCGATCACCTCCAGCGAGAGCACGCCGCCGGCCAGCGCGAGGTCGATGCGCACCTGCGTGGCCTGCGCGTGCTTGCCGATGTTGGTCAGCGCCTCCTGCGCGGTGCGGTAGGCCACCAGCGGCACGCCGCCGGGCAGCTTCATCTGCTCGTGCGAGGTGCTGAACTCGCAGGCGATGCCGGTGCGCTTCTCGAAGCGGCTGGTCATCCACTGCAGCGCCGCGACCAGCCCCTGCTCGAGGATCGCCGGGCGCAGGTTGTGCATCACGCGCTGCGTCGCCTCGATCGCCAGGTTGACGGTCTCCAGCGCCGACTGCGCGCGCAGCGAGACGGCGTCGGAATCGGCGTGGCGCACGATCCACGCCAGGTCGTACTTGATGGCGGTGAGCGAGCCGCCGACGTCGTCGTGGATCTCGCGCGAGATCGCGCGCCGCTCGGACTCGATGCTGGTCTGCAGGTGCTGGGCCAGCTGCGACAGGCGGCGCCTGGAGTCGGCCAGCGCGGCGTCGGCGTCGGCGCGCGCGCGCAGCGCCTCGTACGCCTCGATCGCGTGCAGCATCGCGGGGACCAGCCGGGTGAGGTTGCTCTTGAGCAGGTAGTCGCTGGCGCCGTACTTCATTGCCGCGACCGCCGTCTCCTCGCCGATCTCGCCCGAGACGATGATGAACGGGATCAGCCGGCCGCTGTCCCTCAGCATCTCGAGCGCGGCCAGCCCCGAGAAGCCGGGCAGGTTGTAGTCCGACAGGATCACGTCCCAGTGCTCGCCGAGCGCGCGCTCGAACTCGGCGGCGGTCTCGATGCGCAGCGAGTCGGGCTCGACGCCGCCGCGGCGCAGCGCCGTGAGCGTGAGCATGTGGTCGAGTTCCGAATCCTCGATGAACAGCACGCGCAGGGTTCGCGGATCGGGGCTCGCGTCGGGGCTCGCGTCGCTCATGCGCCGAGTATCGCCGCCGTCGCGCGCGGCCCGGAACTGGGCCGGCTTTCGGTGGCTGTTTCCTGTGCACTCTGACTGAAGTTCGCCGCGCTGCTGCCGAAATGAGCGTGGCCGGGCGGGCGGGCCGCGCGTTGGCGGCGACACCGCCCGGGCCGCCCCGACACCGCCGGCCCACGCCACGACCGCCCCACGGAGCCCTCTCCCATGCCCTCGATCCTCGCCGTCGACGATTCCGCCGCGATGCGCCAGATGGTCTCGGCCACGCTGAAGAGCGCCGGCTTCCAGGTGGTCGAGGCGGTCGACGGCGAGGACGCGCTCGACAAGACGCGCTCGCGCGACTTCGACCTCGTGCTGGCCGATCAGAACATGCCGCGGCTCGACGGCATCGGCCTGACGCGGCGCCTGCGCGAGCAGCCGAAGTTCCGCGCCACGCCGATCCTGATCCTGACCACCGAGTCGAGCGAGCAGATGAAGCAGGCCGGCCGCGCCGCCGGCGCCACCGGCTGGATGGTCAAGCCGTTCGACCCGGCCAAGCTGCTCGAGGTGATCGGCAAGGTGATCCGCGCATGAACGAGCCGCACGCCGAGGGCGCGGGCATCGACCTGGCCCAGTTCCACCAGGTCTTCTTCGAGGAGGCCGGCGAGAACCTCGACCGCTTCGAGCAGCTGCTGCTCGGGCTCGACCTCGCCGCCGCCGACGACGAGACGCTGAACGCGATCTTCCGCTGCGCGCATTCGATCAAGGGCGGCGCGGCGACCTTCGGCTTCGACGACGTCGCCCGGCTGACGCACGAGATGGAGACCTTGCTCGACAGGCTGCGCCGCCACGAACTGGCGCCCGACGCGGCGATGGTCGACGCGCTGCTCGCCGCCGGCGACGCCCTGCGCGCGCAGCTCGCGCGCCGCCAGGGCGCGGGTGGCGACGAGGTCGACTGCGCGGCGCTGCTGGCCGAC
>JBLMVT010000031.1:0-4014 GCA_050256835.1 Betaproteobacteria bacterium
CACCGTCTTGTCGACCTCGTAGTTGGTCAGCGCCTCGCGGCGCGAGCTGGCACTGCCGCCGCCCGCCTGCGCCGCCTGCAGCGGCTGCGCCGGGCCGGTGACCGGCGCGGTGGCGGGCACGGGCGGCTGGTTCGATGCGGCACCCGGCACGCCGGCGGGCGTTGCCGCCGTGCCGCCGCTCTGCTCGCTGGTCTGCTGGCTGCGCACCGCCGCGCCCTGCGACTTGTCGCCCTGGTTGGGCGCGAACGCCTCGGAGGTCGATTCGGTCTGCGAGAAGTCGACCTCGGCGGTGACCTGCGCGCGCAGGTTGTCGCGGCCGACCACCGGCTCGAGGATGTCGACGATGCGCTTGGCGTAGCCGTTCTCGATCTGCGCGACGTACTGCAGTTGCTGCGCGTCGAGCCCGTTGTTGGCGCCGGCCTCGCCCGGCCCCGACAGCAGCGTGCCGGTCTGGTCGATCACGCTCACCGCCTTGGGCGACAGCTCGGGCACGCTGGAGGACACCAGGTGCACGATGCCGGCGACCTGCGCGCGGTCGAGCGTGCGGCCGGGGTACAGCGTGAGCACGACCGACGCCGAGGGCTTCTGCTGTTCGCGGAAGAACCCGTTCTGGTTCGGCAGCGCGAGGTGCACGCGCGCCGCCTGCACCGCGGCCAACGAGGTGATCGAGCGCGTCAGCTCGCCCTCGAGGCCGCGCTGGAAGGTGAGCCGCTCCTGGAACTGCGTCTGGCCGAAGCGCGCGCTGTCCATCAGCTCGAAGCCGACCACCGAGCCCTTGGGCAGGCCGGCCGAAGCGAGCTTGAGGCGCGCGTCGTGCACCATCGACGCCGGCACCAGGATCGCCGCGCCGCCGTCGGCGTGGCGGTACGGGATGTTCATCTGCGACAGCGCGGCGATGATCGCGCCGCCGTCCTTGTCGGACAGGTTCGCGTACAGCACCTTGTAGTCGCCCTGGCTCGACCACAGCGCGAGCGCGACGGCCAGCGCGGCCAGCGCGGAGAGGCCGGCGGCGAGCATCGTCTTGCTGCGCGCGGGCAGCGCGGCCAGCCCGGCGAGCGGGCCGGCCGGAGCGGCGAGCGGGGCGGCGTGGGCGGGGACGAGGGCTTGGTCCATGGGGGCGTAGCGGGGCGCCGGTCGGGGCGCGGGTTGCGGCGGATTATTCGAAGCAGCGGCGCCGCGCCATGCCGCGAACAGCGCGTGAAAGCGCCATCAGTTCGCTCCATCGCAAGCGCAGCGCCGGCCTAGCATGGCGCCATGGACCTGAAGCTGCAGCCGTTCGACTTCGCGCAGGCCGCCGCCCGTGCGGGCCTGGGCGTGAACGGCCAGCCGTTGAAGCGCACGCCGGGCGCCGACGCCGGCAGCTTCCAGGTCGCGCTCGGCCAGGCGCTAAAGTCGGTGAGCGCCGCCCAGACCGACGCCGTGCGCCTGCAGCGCGAAGTGCAGCTCGACAACCCCGCCGTCAGCATCGAGGAAACGATGGTCGCGATGCAGAAGGCCCAGATCGGTTTCCAGGCCGCGCTCGCCGTCCGCAACAAGCTGGTGCAGGCCTATACGGACATCATGAACATGCAAGTCTGAGCACGATCGTCGAGGGGCCCCGCGCAGCGGGGATCGACGCGTGCGAAGACTTGACGGCGCCGACGCCTCGGTGCATCGAGTCGCCGAGGCCGTGCGGAGGCGGACGCTGGTGTGAGCATCGCGCCGGATTCACGCGTTGCGCCCGGCGTGGCAGGCGGGCCGGAGAACGCAGGTGCCGCCCCCGCCCTGCCGCAGCGGCGTTCGCACGCCGGCCCGTCGAAGCGCTATCGTCGCGCCCATGAACCTCACCCCCGCTTCCCTCAACACGCTGCTGGCGCCGCTCTTTCCCGGCCTGATGGGCGTCGAGATCACCGAAGCCGGCGCCGAGCGCGTTGTCGCAACGATGACCGTGCGGCCCGATCTGTGCACCACCGCCGGCATCCTGCACGGCGGCGCACTGATGGCGTTCGCCGACACGCTGGGCGCCGTCGGCACCTTCGTCAACCTGCCCGAGGGCAAGCGCACGACGACGATCGAGTCGAGTACCAAGTTCATCGGCGCGGCGAGGGCCGGTGCCGTGGTTACCGGCGAGTGCGTCGCGCTGCACCGCGGCCGCACGACGATGGTCTGGCAGACGCGCATCAGCTCCGACGCCGGCAAGCTGTGCGGCGTGGTCACGCAGACGCAGCTGGTGATCGACTAGGCCCGCAGGCTCGCCCACAGCGATGGCTCGGCCGCGGCCGCGGCGAGCAGTCCGCCCATGAAGGCGCCGGGCACGCCCGGGCCGACGACGTCCTGGCCGGCCAGCAGCAGGCCGGGCAGCGGCGTGCGCACTTGCAGCGCCGGGCTGTTCAGGCGCTCGGCGGTCATCTCGATGCCGTACATCGCGCCGCCGGGCGAGCGCACGTAGCGACGCTGCGTGAGCGGCGTCGACAGTTCGTGCAGGCGCAGCATCGGCCGCAGCGCCGGGAAGTGCCGCAGCAGCTGAGCCAGCAGGCGTTCCTCGATCCACGCCTTGAGCGCCAGGTAATCCTCGGGCCGTTCGTCGTCGCAGAGCGCCAGCCAGGGCGCGAAAGCGGCGGCGTCGAGCACCGCGACAGCCTCGGCGGTGGGCCCGCCCTCGCAGGCCGGATCCTTCAGCGAGGGGAACGACACGAAGATGCCCGGTGCGTCCTCGTCGGCGGGACGGCGCCACGGTTCGGCGATGTCGTCGCTCTCGAAGATCCAGTGGTTCGCGCTGCTGGCACCCGCCGCCGCCAGGTCGCCCTCGAGCCCGACGAACAGCGACACGTACGACAACCCGGGCGCCAGCGCGCGGATCGTCTGCTGCCACGGCCGCGCGGCGTCCGGGTCGAGGCAATCCACGGTATTCGCGACGCCCATCGCCGAGATGATCCACGCGGCGCGCTCGCGCAGGCGCTCGCCGTGCTGCTCGACGTCGACGGCGCCGGCGCGGCCGGCCTCCGTCGTCACGATGCGCGTCACGTCGGCGTTCAGGCGCAGTTCGCCGCCGGCGGCCTCGACCACAGGGACCAGGGTCTGCGCGAAGCGCGCCGGGCCTCCGACCGGGTAGTAGGCGCCGCCGTTGTAGGCCCCGGTGACGAGCGCGTGCTCGACGAACGGCGCCTGCGCGGGCGGCGCGCCGTAGTCGCCCCAGCGGCAGCCGAGCACTGCGCGCAGCTGCGGGTCGCCGATCTTCGCCAGCTCGTCGGCCAGCGTGTGGCGGCTCCAGCGCTCCGCTTCGGCGCCGCGCCACAGGTGCAGGGCCCAGCCCAGCCAGCTTGGCATGCCGTGACGCGCGAACAGTGCGAAGGCGCTGCGCCGCGCCGACTCGCAGGCGTCGAACCAGCCAGCGATGGCTTCCTCTTGACGCGGGAAGCGCGCGAGCAGCGCCTCGCGGAAGGCGCTCTCCGGGTGCGCGATGCCGAACTCGAAGCTCGGCAAGCGCACGATGTCGTAAGGGTTGGCGCAGGGCGCGAAGCGCAGCGCGCCGTCGGTCAGCCAGGCGAGCAGCCGGCCGAACTGGCCTTCCGGCCCAGGCTGCGTCCCGACGCCAGCGAGGTAGTGCACGCCCGGCGCAAAGCTCCAGTGGCCGCGTCGGAAGGTCTGCGTCAGCCCGCCGGCGACCGAGTGCTGCTCGAGCACGAGCACGCGGCGCTTGCGCCGGGCCAGCGCGGCCGCGGCGGCCAGGCCACCGATCCCCGAGCCGATGACGATCGCGTCCCACATGACCGGCTCCTCGTTTGCGAGCGAGGGGCCAGCATGGCGCGCCGCGCGGCGCACGGTCTTGATCGCAAGCAAGCGCGGCGGCGCGCGCCGCGACTCAGAACTGGAAGGCCAGCCTCAGGCCCCCCCAGTGCCGGCCGCGCACGCTGATCGGCGCGGCGGCCTCCTTCATCACCACGAAGTTTCCGCCGCCCAGGTCTCGGCTGGAGGGCTGCAAGAGGAACGGCAGCGGGTTGCTCGCCGAGACGAGCCGGGTTCGGTCTGCGAAGA
>JBLMVT010000032.1:0-6454 GCA_050256835.1 Betaproteobacteria bacterium
CGTCCTTCAGCTCGGCCGTGCCGATGCGGTAGCGATAGGGCTCGTCGGCGAGGCGCTCGACCGTCGGCATCACCGCGTTGCGGCCCTCGAGCGCCAGCTCGACCGCCTTCTGGCCGAGCTCGTAGGCCTGCTGCACGTCGGTCTTCGAGGCGATGTGGCGCGCCGCGCGCTGCAGGTAATCGGCCACCGCCCAGTGGAACTTGTGGCCGAGCGCGCGCTTGACCATGTCGGCGACGACCGGCGCGGCGCCACCGAGCTGTGCGTGGCCGAAGGCGTCCTTCGTGCCCTGCTCGGCGAGGAAGCGGCCGTCGGGCCAGTGGCAGCCCTCGCTGACGACGACGCTGCAGTAGCCGTGCTGCTTCACCAGCGCGTCGACGCGGGCGATGAACTTCGCCTCGTCGAACTCGACTTCGGGGAACAGGATGACGACCGGGATGCCGTGGTCCTCGACCAGCCCGCCGGCGGCGGCGATCCAGCCGGCGTGGCGGCCCGTCACCTCGACGACGAACACCTTGGTCGAGGTCTTGGCCATCGAGCGCACGTCGAAGCTGGCTTCCAGCGTGGACACCGCGACGTACTTCGCCACCGAGCCGAATCCGGGGCAGCAGTCGGTGACGGGCAGGTCGTTGTCGACCGTCTTGGGCACGTGGATCGCCTGGATCGGGTAGCCCATCGACTGCGACAGCTGGCCGACCTTGAAGCAGGTGTCGGCCGAGTCGCCGCCGCCGTTGTAGAAGAAGTACCCGATGTCGTGCGCGCGGAACACCTCGATCAGCCGCTCGTACTCGCGCCGGTTGGCCTCCAGCGACTTGAGCTTGTAGCGGCACGAGCCGAACGCCCCCGCCGGCGTGTGGCGCAGCGCGGCGATCGCCGCGGCCGACTCGCGGCCGGTGTCGATCAGGTCCTCGGTGAGCGCGCCGATGATGCCGTTGCGCCCGGCGTAGACCCGGCCGATGCGGTCGCGGTGCGCGCGGGCCGTCTCGATCACGCCGCAGGCCGAGGCGTTGATGACGGCGGTGACGCCGCCGGACTGGGCGTAGAAGGCGTTGCGCTTGGTCTTGGGCATGGAGGGTTCCTTCTCGTCGTTCCCGCGCAGGCGGGAATCCAGGGCGTTTCGGCAAGTCGCTGGGTCCCCGCCTGCGCGGGGACGACATGCGACGGCGCCAGCCTACCCCGCTGCCAGCGCTCGCTCCATGACCTCGCGCACGTCGTTGGACAGCTCGGCCCGGGCCGCGACCCGGGCGATCGCCTCGCGCGCGGCGCCGCGGTACGGCTCGGCCAGGTGGCTCCAGCGGTCCATCACGCGCGCCAGCCGCGAGGCCACCTGCGGATTGAGGGCGTCGAGTTCGAGTACGCGGTCGGCCCAGAAAACGTAGCCGGCCGCGTCGGCGCGGTGGAACGCCGCCGGGTTGTGGGCGCACAGCGTGAGCAGCAGGCTGCGCGCGCGGTTCGGGTTGCGCAGCGAGAAGGCCGGGTGCTTGGTTAGCTGCTTGACGCGGGCGAACACGCGGCCGGCGCCGGCACCGACCGGTTCGGGCGCCTTCGCCTGCAGCGCGAACCACTTGTCGATCACCAGCGGCTCGGCCTCGAACAGCGCGTGGAAGCGCTCGAGCGCCGGGTCGGCCAGCTCGGCGTGCGACTCGACCAGCGCGGTCAGCGCGCCCAGCCGCTCGGTCATGTTCGAGGCGTCCTTGACGCGCTGGTAGGCGCGGCCCGGCCACACCGGCTCGCGCGTCTGCACGGCGTCCAGGCACAGCATGGCGAGCGCCAGGTTGGCGAGCGCGCGCCGGCCGGCCGACTGCGGGTCGGGCGAGTAGCCGCCCGCGACCTGGTGCGCCTCCCAGGCCCAGGCCCAGTCGTGGCGCAGCGCCTGCGCGAGCTGCAGCCGCACGGCCTCGCGCGCGGCGTGCACGCGCTGCGGGTCGACTGCTTCGAGCTGTTCGGCGACGTAGCCCTCGCTGGGCAGCGTCAGCACCAGTTCCTTGAACGCGGCGTCGAGCCCGGGATGGCGCAGCACGTCGCGCAAGGCGGCGACGGTGGTGTCGTCCAGGCGCGCGTCGATGCCCTCGCGGATCGCGTGCAGCAGGGTGTCGAGCATCAGCCGCTGGCCGGCCTCCCAGCGGTTGAACGGGTCGGCGTCGTGCGCCAGCAGCACGCGCAGCTCGGCCGGGCCCAGCCCGTCGGCCAGGCATACCGGCGCCGACAGTCCGCGCAACAGCGAGGGCACCGGCTCGGCGTCGACGCCGACGAAGGTGTAGAACGCCTTCGCCTCGTCGAGCACGAGCACGCGCTCGGTGCCCGCCGGCTCCGCCTCGCCCTCGAGCTGCAGCGGCAGCGCGCGGCCGTCCTCGCGCGCGACCAGCCCCATCGCGACCGGGATGACGTACGGCTGCTTTGTCGGCTGGCCGGGCGAGGGCGCCAGCGCCTGCTCCAGGCCGAGCGTGTAGGTGCGCGAGGGCGGGTCCCAGCGTCCGCGCGCCACCACCTTCGGCGTGCCGGCCTGCGCGTACCAGCGCTTGAACGCCTCGAGGCGCGAACCGAGCGCGCTGGCGGGGTTGGCGTCGGCGATCGCCTGCGCGAAGTCGTCGCAGGTGACGGCCTGGCCGTCGTGACGCTGGAAGTACAGCGCCATGCCGCGCCGGAAGCCCTCGCGGCCGACCAGCGCCTGCATCATGCGCACCACCTCGGCGCCCTTCTCGTAGACGGTGGCGGTGTAGAAGTTGTTGATCTCGACGTACTGGTCGGGCCGCACGGGGTGCGCCATCGGCCCGGCGTCCTCGGCGAACTGCAGCGTGCGCAGGTCGCGCACGTCCTGGATGCGCTTGACCGCGCGCGCCGAAGGCGTGCCGGCCATGTCCATCGAGAACTCCTGGTCGCGGAAGACCGTCAGGCCCTCCTTCAGCGAGAGCTGGAACCAGTCGCGGCAGGTGACGCGGTTGCCGGTCCAGTTGTGGAAGTACTCGTGGCCGACGACGCTCTCGATGCCGAAGTAGTCGGCGTCGGTCGCGGTGGCCGGGCTGGCGAGGACGTACTTGGTGTTGAAGACGTTCAACCCCTTGTTCTCCATCGCGCCCATGTTGAAGTCGCCGACGGCGACGATCATGAAGCGCTCGAGGTCGAGCGCGAGGTCGAAGCGCGCCTCGTCCCACACGACCGAGGCGACCAGCGAGTTCATCGCGTGCTCGGTCTTGTCGAGGTCGCCGCGGCGCACGTACACCTGCAGCAGGTGCTCGCGCCCGGCGCGGCTCGTCACCCGCTGCTCGCGGCGCACCAGGTCGGCGGCGACCAGCGCGAACAGGTAGCTCGGCTTGGGGAAGGGGTCGTGCCACTTCGCGTAATGCCGGCCGCCGTCGAGCTCGCCCTGCTCGACCAGGTTGCCGTTGGCCAGCAGCACCGGGTACGCCGCCTTGGCCGCGCGCAGCGTCACGGTGTAGACCGCCATCACGTCGGGCCGGTCGAGGAAATACGTGATGCGCCGGAAGCCCTCGGCCTCGCACTGCGTGAAGAAGCCGCCGCCCGAGGTGTACAGCCCCGACAGCTGGGTGTTCTTCTCCGGGCAGCAGGTGTTGCGGATCTCGAGGGTGAAGGCGTCGGCGGCGGGTGGGTTGTCGATCACCAGCAGCCCGCCCTCGTGGCGGAACGACACGCTCTGGCCGTCGGCCAGCACGCGCAGCAGCGTCAGGCCCTCGCCGTGCAGCGCCAGCGGCTGGCCCGGCGCCGCGGCGGCGTTGCGCTCGATGCGCAGGCGGCTGCCGACCAGCGTGCGCCCCGGGTCGAGGTCGAACGTCAGCTCGACCTCGCGGATGCGGTAGGCCGGCGGCGTGTAGTCGAGGCGGTGGACCGGGCGGGCGTTGGCTTCTCGCATGGCATTCATCTTGGTCTCCGTGCGTCGGCGCTCACACGCCCTGCTTCAGGCTCGCCTCGATGAACGGATCGAGGTCGCCGTCGAGCACCTTCTGCGTGTTGCTGATCTCGACGCCGGTGCGCAGGTCCTTGATGCGGCTCTGGTCGAGCACGTAGCTGCGGATCTGGTGGCCCCAGCCGACATCGGTCTTGCTGTCCTCGAGCTTCTGCTGCTCGGCCATCTTCTTGCGCATCTCGTGCTCGTACAGGCGCGAGCGCAGCATTGCCCAGGCCTCGTCGCGGTTGCGGTGCTGAGAACGGTCGTTCTGGCACTGCACGACGATTCCCGTGGGAAGGTGCGTCAGGCGCACCGCCGAGTCGGTCTTGTTGATGTGCTGGCCGCCCGCGCCCGAGGCGCGGAAGGTATCGGTGCGCACGTCCGCCGGGTTGATGTCGATCTCGATCGAGTCGTCGACCTCGGGGTAGACGAACACGCTGGCGAAGCTGGTGTGGCGCCCGCCCGAGGAGTCGAACGGGCTCTTCCTCACCAGCCGGTGCACGCCGGTCTCGGTGCGCAGCAGGCCGAAGGCGTAGTCGCCCTCGATCTTCAGCGTGGCACTGCGGATCCCGGCGACGTCGCCCTCGGTCTCTTCCATCACCTCCGCCTTGAAGCCCTTGCGCTCGGCGTACTTGAGGTACTGCCGCTCGAGCATCTGGGCCCAGTCGCAGGCCTCGGTGCCGCCGGCACCGGCCTGGATGTCGAGGAAGCAGTTCGACGGGTCGGCCGGGTTGTCGAACATGCGGCGGAACTCGAGGTCGGCGACGATCGCCTCGAGCTTCCTCGCCTCGGCTTCGATGGCCTCGAGGCTGGCGGCGTCCTCGTCGGCCTTGGCCATCTCGTAGAGCTCGCTGTTGTCGGCGAGGTTGGTGCTCAGGTGGTCGACGGTCTGCACCACCGTCTCGAGCTGGCGCTTCTCGCGGCCGAGGTCCTGCGCGCGCTTCGGCTCGTTCCAGACGTTCGGGTTCTCGAGCGCCGCGTTGACCTCGTTGAGCCTCAGGGCCTTGTGGTCGTAGTCAAAGATACCTCCGCAGCGCCGCGGTGCGCTCGGTGAGGTCGGCCAGCAGGTTGCCGATGCCGTTGATGCGTTCGATGTCCATGGGATGCCTCGGGTGCGACGAGCGCGAATTCTGGCACGCGCCCCATGCCATCACGGCGCGTCCAGGAACGCCTTCAGCACATGCGCCAGCGCCTCGGGCTGGTCGTGGTGCAGCATGTGGCCGGCCGGCGCGAGGACGTGCCTCTCGACCCTGGCCACCACCGCCAGCCGCTCGTGGAACTGCGCTTTGGTGTAGCGCGTGCCCCACCACTTCGCGATGTCGGTGCGGTCGCCCTCGACCCACAGCATCGGTGCGGCGATGCGCCTCCAGCACGCCAGCGCCTCCTCCTTGCGGTAGAGGACCGGGTTGATGCGCTTGTGCGCCGGGTCGCCGAGGATCACCCAGCGGCCGTCGGCCTCGCGCGGGCGCGACCAGTGCGCGGCCAGCCAGGCAGCCCGCTCGGCGGCCAGCAGCGGGTTGTTGGCGCGCAGCCGCGCGGCGACCTCGTCGAGCCCGGCATAGCTGCGCAGCGTCTGCGGCGTCTTCAGCTCGTCGAGCCAGCGGGCGTAGCGCTCGGGCGCCTGCTCGGCCGCGCTGTCGGGCTGGCCGAAGCCCTCGAGGTTGACGAGCCGGCGCACCCGCGCCGGGCGCACGCCGGCGTACAGCATGGCCACGTTGCCGCCCATGCTGTGGCCGAGCAGGTCGACCGGCGCGTCGGGGCTTACGTGATCGAGCAGGGCGTCGAGGTCGCCGAGGTAGTCGGCGAAAGAATAGCTGTCCACCTTGGGCGGCGTCTCGGACAGGCCGAAGCCGCGCCAGTCGCAGGCGACGACGTGGCGCGGCGCGTCGCCCAGCGCGTCGAGCGCGTCGACGACGAACTGGAACGACGCCGCCACGTCCATCCAGCCGTGCAGCATCACCAGCGACGGCCGCTCCGCCGTCGCCGCGGCGGCGTCGCCCCAGTCGAACAGGTGGTGGCGCAGGCCGCGCAGTTCGACGAAGCGCGAGCGCGCCGGGCGGCAGGGCAGGTACTCGTTCATCGGCGCGACTGTAGCCGGCTGAGACAATCGGCCGATGAGCGACACCGCCTCCTTCGCGCTGCGCGCCGCCGAGCCGCGCGACCTCGACGCCATCGTCGGCCTGATCCGCGAGCTCGCCGAGTTCGAGCGGCTGACGCACCTGCTGCAGGTCACGCCGGCGTCGCTGGCGCCGCACCTGTTCGGCGACCGGCCGGTGGTCGAGGCGATCGTCGCCGAGCGTGCGTCCGGCGTCGTCGCCTTCGCGCTCTTCTTCACCAACTTCAGCACCTTCCTCGGCAAGCCGGGGCTGTACCTCGAGGACCTGATCGTCGCGCCGGCCGAGCGCGGCCAGGGCATCGGCCGCGCGCTGCTGACGCGGCTGGCGCGCATCGCCGTCGAGCGCGACTACGGCCGCTTCGAATGGAGCGTGCTCGACTGGAACGAGCGCGCCATCCGCTTCTACGAAGGCATGGGCGCGTCGCTGCTGCCCGACT
>JBLMVT010000033.1:0-2500 GCA_050256835.1 Betaproteobacteria bacterium
AGCACCGGCATCACCGCGATCAGCAGGTAGGCGGTGATCAGCCAGGCCCAGCAGAACAGCGGCATCTTCATCAGCGCCATCCCCGGCGCGCGCATGTTGAGGATGGTCACGACGATGTTGATCGATCCCATGTTCGAGCTGATGCCCAGGATGTGCACGGCGAAGATCGTCATGTCCATCGACATCGGCATCTGGTCCGTGAGCGGCGCGTACATCGTCCAGCCCGCAGCCGGCGCGCCGCCGGGCGTGAAGAAGCCCGCCACGAGCATGACCGCCGCGGGGATCAGCAGCCAGAAGCTGAGGTTGTTCATGCGCGCGAACGCCATGTCGGGCGCGCCGACCTGCAGAGGCACCATCCAGTTCGCGAAGCCCACGAACGCCGGCATGATCGCGCCGAAGATCATGATCAGCCCGTGCATCGTGGTGAACTGGTTGAACAGCTGCGGGTGGAAGAACTGCAGCCCCGGCTGGAACAGCTCGAGCCGGATCAGCATCGCCAGCACGCCCCCCACGATGAACATCGTGAACGAGAACAGCAGGTACATCGTCCCGATGTCCTTGTGGTTCGTCGCGAACAGCCAGCGCCGCCAGCCGTGCGGATGCGTGTCGTGGTGCGATGTATCGGCGGGCAGGCCGCCGGGGTGGGCGAGGGGAACGCTCATCTGAAGCTCCCGCGGTTGACGGCCCAACGACATGGGCGGGCGCAGCTTGCCACACGGCCGCCCCAACAGAGGTGGAAACCCTTCCGGCAGCGCTTGGATGTCGCCGCGCGCGTTGCGCTCGGCGTGGCAGGTGGCCCGGACGCAGGCGCCGCCCCCGCCCTGCCGTAGCGGCGCATGCCTGATTCGGACTCGCGAGTCAGAACCGCCCGTGGTAGAGCGCGCAGGAGCGACACGGCGCAGGCGGCACATCGCTCGCCAGCCGCTCGCGGAACGAGCGCGCCGGCGCGCCGTGCCAGCGCCCCGCCAGCCCGCCGGCGTCGAAGACGTTGCCGAAGCTCGCGCGGTCGGCGCTCGCCACCATGCAGCACGGCAGCAGCTCGCCGGCCGCCGTGACGTACAGCTGCGCCCACGGCCACGAACAGCCGGCCTCGCCGCCGCGCGACCCGGCTCGCGACGAGGGGCGCTGGTCGAGCCGCGGCAGATGCAGCCTGACGGCGAGGGCCTCGGCGCGCTCGCGCGCGCGCTCGAACACGCCGCGCGCGGCCTCGGCGTCGACCAGCTCGGCGTGCCGTACGTAATCCCGGATCGGGGTGTAGCGCGCCGCCGTGCCGGCGTCGCCGAGGTCGCTGGACAGCCGCTGCACCAGCAGCTCGCCGACGCCGAGCTCGTGCGCCAGCTCGACCAGCGCCGGCAGTTCGTGCAGATTGGCGCGCATCAGCACCATCACGAGCCGCACCTCCAGAGCCGGCCGGCGCTCGGGCGCGGCATCGCGCGCCGCCACCAGCCGCCGCAGGTTCCTCAGCACCTTGGCGAACGAGGCGCGGTGGCGGATCGACTCGTAGACCGCGGCGCTCGCGCCGTCGAGCGACACCGACAGCGTCGCCAGCCCGCTCGTCACGCAGCGCGCCGCGCGCCGCTCGGTCAGGAGCGTGAGGTTGGAGTTGGCCGAGACGCGAATGCCGCGCGCGGCGGCGATCTCGACCATCTCGAAGAAGCGGGGGTGCAGCATCGGCTCGCCCAGCCCCTGCAGGTGCAGCCGCTCGAGGCCGGGCAGCGCGTCGAGCAGCTGCACGTAGCGCTCGAGGCTCAGCTCGGCGACCGCGTCGCCGCGCTCGTGCACGGTGCACATGCGGCACGCCAGGTTGCAGCGGCCGATCGGCTCGATCTGGGCGAAGCGCGGCAGCGGCGGCAGGGTGTCGGCCATTCGGGTCGGTCTTGCGGCAAGAGGCGCCGTCAAGGGCCAAGCCCCCGAGGCGGTGCATCGACGCATGCTGTGTGGGAAAGCGATCGGTCTGGCCCGAAGGCTCGATGCGCGCGTCTCACATCGTCCACGTCAGCGCTTGTCGCGCGGCCTGCGGCGGCTTGGCAAGCGCAGGCGCGGCAAGCGTCGTGCCCTCCCGTGGGTCCATGCATCGGCGCGAGGATCGGGCCGCCGGGGCGCTCTGCTCCGCTCATGTCCCCCGGGCCGGCTCACGCCGGCCTTCCTCCTCGACCGAGGGGCCCGGCGGCCTCGGCTCGCGGCACTCCCGGCACGCGCGGCTCAGGACGCCGCCTCCGCCACCTCGGCCCGATGCAGCGCCAGGTGCATCGCCGACGCCGCGATCGCCGCGCCGCCGGTGGCGACCGCGATCTGGTTCAGCCCCTTGGCGACGTCGCCCGCCGCCCACAGGCCTTCGACGCTCGTGCGGTGGTGCGCGTCGACGACGATCGAGCCGTCGTCGTCGTGCAGCGCGCCGAGCGCCAGCGCGAGCTGCGAGTGCACCTTCAGGCCGAGCGCGCAGTACAGCGCGTCGCAGTGCGTGTCGCGACCGCCCGCGCGCACCGTCACGCCGCCGCCG
>JBLMVT010000034.1:0-17418 GCA_050256835.1 Betaproteobacteria bacterium
AGGAGGTCGGTCAACGGCGCAAAGCGGCCGCCCCAAAGCAGTCACTCAACGTTCGGCATGAGCGGCAGCTGGAAGCCAGCGAAGCTGGCTGGAAGCTGTCCGCTCGATGGGAATGCGAAGGGACTTCCCACATTCCTGCGACGGCGTCGAGGCGCCAAGATTGGTGGTGTTCGAAGTCATCAATCTGAAGGCAGAGAAAGGGGAAGTCCGTGGAGCAGATTACACGAGCCGTCGTCGATGATGAAGCCCGTGGCCGCGCGATCGTGCGCGTGGGCGTCGATCTTGCCAAGCGCGTGATCCAGGTTCACGCCGTCGATGCGACGGGTGCGCCGGTGTGCCGCCGCGCGCTGCGCCGCGAAGCCTTCATTGCCTGGTGCGCGCGGCTTCCCGCGGGCTGCGTGGTCGCCATGGAGATGGGTCCCGGCGCTGCGCGAGCAGATGGCCAAAGCGCGCGTCCTTTGGTCGGCCGACCGAGCCGACGGTCGTAGCGGCGTCTTCCTACCCGATGCGTTGGAGCGCAAGTACCCGCGCGCCGGCTGCTCTTGGAGCTGGTTCTGGCTGTTTCCGCGGGTGGCTGTTCGCATCATCGATTCGCCCGTGGACGCCCTGGTCGACAAGGTGGCATCGCGCGAGGTCGATGTGGCCGTTGGCCCCGAATCGCCCGATCGTTCCGGGAGGTGGAGCGGGTCGAGCTCTATCCGAGTCCCTGGGTGGTGTGGTGCGCGCCGACGCATCGTTTCGCGCGCATGCGGGAGGTGACGTGGGCCGACCTCGGAAAGGCGGAACTCGTCGCAGCAGGCCGCGACCACGAGATTCATCTGTCCGCCATGATGCGCAACGTGGCGGACCACGCACGCGTCCAGCCCGTGCAGGCGTCTCGACCGCTCTTGGACTGGCGGCGGTGGGCTTGTGCTACACGATTTCGCCCGCCTACGTGCAGGCGCTCGCGATGCCGCTCGGCCTTGTCACGAGGCGGATCGAGAAGCCCGTATTGCTGCGCGAGATGTCCTTGTTTCGCCCGGCGGACAGATCCTTGTCCCCGGCTGCATCAGGGTTCGTTACGCATGTCGAGGCGAGGCTGAAGGACAAGCCGACCGGCGATACGCATTCCAGGCCGCGCCCACGCGGGACGCAGCAGTAGGCGCGTGCCACCCTTCCGCGGCTCGGGCGGCCCTGATACGCGGTTGTCGAAGATCAAGAGCAGCCGTGAACTGGAGCGATCGAGGCTGCAATTCAGAAGCCGCCGATTCCAGCATGGCACCGACCTTGATATGGACAAGGCCGAAGGCAATCGGCCTATATTCGTCCCTCCATGTCCAGGCAGAACGTGCACCCGGGGTGCACTTCGATACGGAAGGGCACCATGAGCATTTCGCATCTCCAAGCGTCCGCAGACACGGTCTCGCGGCGATCGCGGATCCCGTCAGGAGCGACGCTGGTTTTCGTGGTCGCCATGAGCCTGACCGCTCATGCCTCGGCGCAAGGCACGCCCGCCCCGTCGCCGAATGCCGCGCTCACCATCGGCATCGGTGTCGATCTCGACACGGTCGACCCTGCGCAGCAGACCACCACCACCGTGCAGAACGTGGTCGACTACGGCCTGCAGACGCTCGTGGCGTTCGACACCCAGGGCAAGATCAAGCCGCTGCTGGCCACCTCGTGGGAGACGTCGAAGGACGGCCTGACGCTGACGCTGCAGCTGCGCCAGGGAGTGAAGTTCCACGACGGCACCCCGTTCAACGCCGAGGCGGCAGCGTTCTCCCTCGACCGCCTGATCAGCGGCAAGGTCAAGGTGCCGATCGGCGCAGGATTCAAGTCGATCAAGAGCATCGAGGCGGTCAACCCGACCACCCTGGCCATCCACCTGAAGCACCCCGACCCGAACCTCCTGCCCAACCTGTCGATCACCACGTCGGCGATCTTCTCGCAGGCCTCGGCGACGAAGGACGGCAACACGCCGACGAACATCGTCCACCCGGTCGGCACGGGCCCCTACCAGTTCACGCGCTGGAACAAGGGCAGCGAAGTCGTCTACACGCGCGTCGACGACTACTGGGGTCCGAAGCCCTTCTACAAGACCGTCAACTTCAAGGTCATCCCGGAGGCGAACTCGCGCGAGGCCGGGTTGCTGGCCGGGCAGCTCGACATCGTCATGAACCCGCCCGTGACGGACCTCACCGCTCTGTCGAACAACCCGGCGGTCAAGCTGCTCAAGGCGCCGAGCGACCGATCGATCTTCATCGCCATCAACGTCACCAAGCCGCCGTTCGACAACGAGAAGGTGCGTCAGGCGCTCAACTATGCGATCGACAAGGACGCGATCATCAAGAACGTGATGTTCGATTCAGTCAACCCGATGGACTCGGCGTTCCCCTCGTCGCTCACGGGCTACTGCAAGGTCGGCGCCTACAAGTACGACCCGGCCAAGGCGAAGCAGCTGCTGTCCGAAGCCGGCGTCAAGGACCTGAAGATCACCCTGGCCACGCCGACCGGCCGCTACATCCAGGACAGCCAGTTCGCCCAGGCCGTTTCCGGCTACCTGCGCAAGGTGGGGATCGAGACCAACGTCCGCACCATGGACTGGCCGTCGTACGTCTCGGGCATCCAGCAGAAGGATGCGCCGTTCGAGCTGCACGTGCTCGGGTGGGCTCCCGGCGCCCTCGACGGACCGACGCAGCTGCAGATGTTCACCGGGGCCACGATCCCGCCGAAAGGCCTGAACACCTCCTTCTTCTCGGATCCGGCGATCGACAAGCTGGCCGCCGACTCGGCCATGAACCTGGACGACGCCAGCCGCAGCCAGCAGCTGTGCCAGATCCAGAAGGATGTCTGGCAGAAGGCGCCGTGGATCTTCCTGTGGAGCCAAACCCTGGTCCTGAGCTACAGCTCCAAGATCACCGGCGTGTCGTACCTGCCGAACGAGAAGTTCGAGACCATGGGCGTTCACCCGCAGCCTTGAACCGGGTCGACGCGCACACGAGACCGCCGCAGAGCCGCATGGAAGGCCGAGTCGAAAGCTCCGGCGGATGAGCGGTTTTTCGATCTACCTCGTGCGCCGGTTGACCGCCTCGGTCATCACGCTGCTCGGCGTGGTCCTGGTGATGGTGCTGCTCGTCCGGGCCCTGCCGGGCGACGCCGCCAGGGTCATCGCCGGCCTGCAGGCCACCCCCGAACAGGTCGAGCAGGTTCGAGTGTCGATGGGACTGGATCAACCGGTGCCGGTGCAGTATTGGCGCTACTTGGGCAACCTGGCCCACGGGAGCCTGGGGACTTCGGCCCGGTTCGGGTCCACGGTGCTGTCGGAGATCGGTCATCGCTTGCCGTACACCATCGTGCTGGCGATCTGCGGCACGCTGTTCGGCGCGGTCTTCGGCATCGCGCTGGGGGTGCTGGCCGCCACCCACAAGGGCCGCTGGTTCGATGCCTTCGGCTCGATGCTCGGCGTGGCAGGCATCTCGATGCCGGTGTACTGGCTGGGCATCCTGCTGATCGTGCTGTTCTCGGTGCAGCTCCGATGGCTGCCGATCGGCGGTGCCGACGGTCTCGCCAGCCTGGTGATGCCCACGATCACGCTCGGCGTCTTCTCCATGGCCGTCGTCTCCCGCATGACGCGCTCGACCATGCTCGACACGCTGGACCAGGACTACGTGCGCACCGTGCGCGCCAAGGGAGTGGCCGAGTGGGTGGCCGTACGCCACGCGCTGCGCAACGCGTTCATTCCGATCCTGACGGTCATCGGCCTGCAGTTCGGCACGCTGCTGGGCGGTGCGGTGCTGACCGAGACGGTCTTCTCCTGGCCGGGCATCGGCCAGTTGCTCGTGCAGTCGATCAACAACCGCGACTTTCCGCTGGTTCAGGGCATCGTCTTCGTCTTCGCGGCGATGTTCATCGTGCTGAACATCGTTACGGATCTCCTGTACTCGGTCGTCGATCCGCGGGTGAGGCTGTATCGGTAATGGCCGCGGTGGCTGACGCCGAGACCCCCGCGACGCCCGAGGCGACGCGCACGTCGCTGAGGAAGCTGCGCACGTTCGCGCGCAACAAGGGCGCGCTGATCGGCGTCTGCATCCTGTTGTTCCTCGCCGCTGCGGCGATCTTCGGGCCGCTGCTCACGCCGTACGACCCGACCGCGCAGGACCTGTCGAGCGCGTTCCAGCCGCCCTCGTGGGAGCACCCGTTCGGCACCGACGATCTCGGCCAGGACATCCTCGCCCGCATCATGTACGGCGGCCGCTACACGCTGGCCATCGGCGCGGTGGCGGTGCTGATCGCCGCGCTCGTCGGCGTGCCGCTCGGGCTCGTCTCCGGCTACGTGGGCGGTGCGACCGACATGGTGATCCAGCGGATCACCGACATCCTGCTCTCGTTCAACCCCTTCCTGCTGGCGCTGGTGCTGGTAGCCGTCTTCGGCGTCGGCATCGGGGCGGTGACCGTCGCTGCCGGCGTCGGCGTGATCCCGCAGTTCATCCGGCTGACCCGCGGCCAGGCGCTGTCGTTGCGGGAAGAGGTGTACGTCGAGGCCGCGGTCGCCTTCGGCGAGGGCTCGCTGCCGATCCTGCTCAGGCACGTGCTGCGCAACGCGCTGACCCCGATCATCGTCTACGCGACGCTGAACATCGGCGTGACGATCCTGGTCGCCGCGGGCCTGGGCTTCCTCGGCCTCGGCGTGCAGCCGCCGACCCCAGAGTGGGGAACGATGCTGGGCACGGCACGCTCGTTCATCTTCAAGGCGTCGTACCAGCTGACCTTCCCGGGTCTGACGATCTTCCTCGCGGTGCTGAGCTTCAACCTGGTCGGCGACGGATTGCGCGACGCGTTCGACCCGAGCCTGCGGGAGTAGCCGCGTGACGGGCCAACACCACGAGCCACTGCTGTCGATCAGGGATCTGCGCGTCACGTTTCGCACCCGGACCGAATCGGTGCACGCCGTCGACGGCGTGAGCTTCGACGTCCACGCGGGCGAAACGCTCGGCGTCGTCGGCGAGTCCGGATCCGGCAAGAGCGTGACGATGCTCTCCGTGCTGGGACTCATCCCGCCCTCCAGTCGAGTCGAGACGTCCGGTCAGGTGTTGTTCCGTGGGCGGGATCTGCTGCGTGCCTCGAAGCGCGAGATTCGCCGCATCCGGGGCCAGCACATCGCACTGATTCCGCAGGACCCGATGACCTGCCTCGACCCCGTGCTGAAGGTGGGGCGGCAGGTGCGCGAGGCGATCGAGGCACACGAGAACGTCGCGGCGGCCGAGGCCGACCGCCGCGGCGTGCAGCTGCTGGCCACGGTCGGAATCCCGGAAGCCGAGCGACGCTACGCCCAGTTTCCGCACGAGTTTTCCGGCGGCATGCGCCAGCGCGTCATGATCGCCATGGGCATCGCCAATGCGCCCTCGCTGCTGATCGCGGACGAGCCGACCACGGCCCTGGACGTGACGATCCAGGCGCAGATCATGGACGTGCTGCGGACCGCGCAGCGCGAAACGCGCGCGAGCATGGTGCTGATCAGCCACGATCTCGGCCTGATCGCAGAGATGGCCGACCGGGTCGTCGTCATGTACGCGGGGCAGGTGGTGGAGACCGCGGAAGTCGACACCATCTTCTCGAGCCCGCGGCATCCGTACACCCTCGGACTCATCGGCAGCCTGCCGCAGACCACGGGCAACGACAAATGGCTCCGGCCCATTCCCGGCAGCCCGCCGGACCTCGCCCATGTGCCCGCCGGCTGCCCGTTCCACCCGCGCTGCTTCCTCTCGCGCGGGCGAGCGCTGTGTCGCGAGAGCCGCCCCGGACTCGCCCCGGTCGGCAGCGGAGCGCACCGCTCGGCCTGCCACTTCGCCGGTGAGCTCGAACGGGCCGGCATGCCTGCGGACGGCCGCGCTCACGAAGGCGCGCCGTGACGGCGGGCGATCGCCCGGCGCGCGGCCAGGTCATCCTGCGGGCGCGCCATCTGGTCAAGCACTTCCCGATCACCCAGGGGTTGCTCCACCGCACGGTCGGCCACGTGCACGCCCTCGACGGCGTCGAACTGGACGTCGCCACCGGCGAGACGCTCGGCGTCGTCGGCGAATCCGGCTGCGGCAAGACGACGCTGGGTCGCACCCTGATCCGCCTGATCGACGCGACCAGCGGCAGCGTCGAATTCAAGGGCCAGGACATCACCCGTCTTTCTCGCGGCCAGATGCGCAGCGTGCGACGCGGCATGCAGATCGTGTTCCAGAACCCGTACGCGTCGCTGGATCCGCGCATGACGGTGCTGAACCTGATCGCCGAACCGCTTCGCGTGCACGGGTTGTACGGCCGCGCGGGAGGGCCGAAGCGAGTCGCCGAGCTGATGGAGACCGTCGGCCTGAGCCCGGCGCATGCGAGCCGCTACGCCCACGAGTTTTCCGGCGGCCAGCGACAGCGGATCGGTATCGCCCGGGCGCTGGCATTGAACCCGGACCTCCTGGTGCTCGATGAACCAGTTTCGGCGCTGGACGTGTCGATCCAGGCGCAGGTCGTCAACCTGCTCAAGCGCCTGCAGAACGAATTCGAGCTGGCCTACCTCTTCATCGCGCACGACCTCACCGTCGTGCGGCACATCTCCGATCGGGTGGCGGTCATGTACCTGGGCAAGATCGTGGAAACCGGGACGCGGGAACAGATCTACGCCGAACCCAGCCACCCGTACACCCAGGCGCTCCTGTCCGCCGCGCCGGTGCCCGATCCGAAGGCGCGTGCGGCGCGCAAACGCATCGTCCTGACCGGCGACGTGCCGAGTCCGGCGCATCCGCCTTCCGGCTGCCGGTTCCGTACCCGCTGCTGGAAAGCACAGGACATCTGCGCCGCGCAGGAACCCGAGCTGGTCGATCGCGGACAGGGCCATCCGGTGGCATGCCACTTCGCCGCTGTCGACAAGCGGGTGGCGCTGCCGGGGCTGTCCGCCCCGGCCGCGCTGGCGCTGTCCGCTCGGGGCGCGGCGCAGGAGCCAGGACCCTGAGGGCTGTCGCGTGTCACACGAGACCGCCGCGCCTTGCTCAGCCACCCTGCGCCTGTAATCGCGCCAGCACCTGCGCCGCCGAACGCGCCATCGCGCGCACCACGTCCCCGGCCGACTCTATCTCGCGTACCAGTCCCACTCCCTCGCCGGCCAACAGCGGCATCTCCTGCGGATCGCCGGTGGTTCCTTCGGCCGGCACGAACGCGTCGAAGCGATGCATCTCCAGCGTCTGGCCACAGAACGGCAGCCGGGCGCAGATCGGTTCGCCGCTCGTGTCCTTCGGGATCTCGGCGACACGCTCGTGGTAGGCGTCGACCAGCGGCGTGCGTAGCACGCGCATCGGATTGAAGTCGGGCCACTGTGGGCCGAACACGTGGGTGCGCACGGTGTCGATGCCGTTGGCCTTCACCAGCGCTTGCTTGTACTCGACCATTGCGTCTGCCTCGGCAGTGGCCACCATGCGCGTGCCGACCGAGACGCCGTCGGCTCCGAGCGCGAGCGCTGCCGCCAGCCCGCGCCCGTCGCTGACCCCACCCGCCGCCAAGACCAGGGTTCCGCCCATCGCGTCAACCACCTCGGGCACGAGCGTGAAGGTCGGCAGGCTGCCGTAGTTGTGGCCACCGGCCTCGGAGCCCTGCGCGATCACCAGCTCGATGCCGTCGCCGGCAGCGCGGCGTGCCGCCTCGACACCCCCTATTTGCTCCCATACGCTGCAACCGGCCGTTGTCAATCGGTCGATCCAGCGGCATTGCGGATGTCCCCAGTGGAACGAGACGATCGGCGGCGCGGCGTCGCACATCGCGGCGATCACCTCGTCGGTAACGAACGGCGTCAGCAGGTTCGCGTTGAACGGCGCCTTTCCGACAGCCTCGCGGATGGCCGCGAGGGCCGGCACGAACGCCGGCGGCGGCATCAGCCCGACGCCAAGCGAGCCGATGCCGCCGGAGCGACACACCGCAATGGCCAGCCGTGGGCCGGCGACGAACGCCATGCCCGCCTGCACAATCGGAACCTCGACGGCGTAGCGTCGCGTAAGCCGCGTCTGCAGCATGTCGGTCTCCTGTACGTGAGCGAGAGGCGAGCTTAGGCGGCGGCCCACGCGGCGCACAGGGCCGGTAGCGCAGGCAAGCGGGCCGCCAGCGCAAAAGAACAGCGTCCGGCGCCTGAAGCCGGATGGCCTGTAAGGAGTGCACGATGGAGCAGCTGCATTTCCGCACCGACCGCGTCGCGCCGGCACAGCGCTTCGAGAGTTGGCGACAGACCCTGTTCGACACCTACTACCGGCTCGACTGCCACGCCGATGATGTGCGGATGCGGTCGGTGCCCTTCCGCGGCCTGCTCGAGTCTCGGGTCAATGGCGGAGTGCGCTGCTCGCGCATCGCATCGTCGCCGAATCGCGTCGTGCGCATGCGCGGGCAGGTGCGCGGCGGCGAGGCCGACGAGCTCGGGCTGCTGGTGATTGCAGGCGGCACGCTGACCGTCGATCACTGCGGTCAGCACGCCTTGCTGCAGCCCGGCGACCTGCTGGTGTTCGACAACGCGCGCGACTACGTGTTCGACCTGCGCAGCGACTACGACTTGCTGTGCTTCCAGCTGACGCGCGAGCTGCTTCCGCAGCGCGGCTCCCCGTTCGAGCGCCATCTCGGCACGCGACTGCCCGGCCGCAGCGCTGGCGCCGGTGTGCTGCGCGCCTACGCCAGCACGCTGGCGCAACGGCTCGACGAGATCGCCGAGCCGCGGGCGGTCGACTTTCTGCGCGAACTCGGCGAGCTGCTGAAGCTTGCGTGCGGCGGCAGCGACGCGTCGCCCGACGCCGAGGTGGTCGCGCAACCGGGGTCGCCCAATGCGGCGCTATGGCGCGTGCGGTGCTGGATCGAGGCGCACCTCGCGTCGCCGGATGTCTGTCCCGAACAGATCGCGCGGAGCAACGCGATGTCGGTGCGTGCGCTGCACCAGCTGTTCCACGAGCAGGGCACGTCGGTGATGCAGGCGGTGCGCGAGGCTCGGCTGGCTCGCTGCCATGAGCAACTGCTGGCTCGCGGCGCGACCGGCAAGACAGTAGAGCAGGTGGCGTTCGCAGCGGGGTTTCGCGATCCTTCGCACTTCAGGCGGGCGTATCGGGCGCGCTACGGGGTGGCGCCCTCGAAGCAGTAGGGTATCGCCGCATCGAGCAGGCAGGTACGCACCGCGCGCCACGCCTACATCACGGAGTGCGACGGCAATGTCGCCTAGAAACAGCTTGCGCGCCGCGTCGACCCGGGCCACCGACATGGCGGGCGGCAGGCTCAAGTCGACCCTATGCAGTCCTGCGCTGCCCCCGGGGATTCGTAGCAGGTAGTTCTAGAGCCAGAACTCCTTGCTCAGGTCCTCCTCGACGTGCAGCCCTTCCAGCGCAATCCTCGCCGCCAGCACGAGGTGACGCTCGCCGTCCTCGCAGGGCGGGCCCGTCAGGAGGTAGCGACGTCCGGACTGGGTGCAAGCCAGGCGGCTCGACGCTTCGAGCTGGACCACCGGCGTCGTGATCCTTACCGTCGGGCCTTCGGGAGCGAGATACCCGACCAGGCGCAGCTCCCTTGTACCGGCACCGGACACGAGCACGATGCGCCAGTGATGCAGGGTGACCTCGGGTTGCTCGGACGGTGGCGGCGCGGCCCGTTCGTTGGCGAAGACGAGGACGGGCACCCAATGCGCGAGCAGAGCCGCCAGCCGCAGCCGACCGGCAGATCCGGAGGCGCCGTCGTCACCGCTCACGCTCGACCTCCGTCGGTCATCACGTCGCCCTCGCCCGCGTCCCCGACGATCCGCAGTCCGGACAGCCAACGCTCGAGTTGCTCGGGCCCCATCTCGGCCTCCCAGGGAACCGGGGCGTTTGCGGCCCGCATGAAGCTGCGCCTGAGCAGCGGCGGCACGCGCTCGGCGCCGATGGTGTCCAGCATCGTCAGCAAAGGCAGCAGCGCGCGGAAGCGCTCGATCTCGAGCGCGAGCAACGCAGGTGTCGCGCATCGGGCGCACAACACTTCCTGCCTGTCGAATACCCTCAGCCGGCCCTCGGCTCCGCAGTGCCGGCAGAGGCGTCGGGACCTGCGCTCGCACTTGCCGGCAATGCCCTCGAGCACGGCGTCCTCGCCACCGAGGAAGATCACCTGGAGCACGTCACCGGCGGCGACGACATACATCGTGTCGAGGATCGCCCTTCGGCCGCCGTGCAGGGCGGCCTGCTCCAGGCGGTTCAGGGTGTCGCGCCACAGCGGCTTCCAGCCGGCCGGGATGTTGGGAACGTGTCTGCGCATGGTCTCCCCCTCGCTCCAATCTCGAATCCGTTCTTGTTCAGACGAAGCCCAGCCGCGCCCTGCTCTCGCGAGCGCGCGGGATGTCTTCGGTGCGGATGCACGAACGCCCCGCAAGGGCGGCGTTGCCGAGCGCGTCGCGCAAGCTGCGCTCGATGTCGCGGCAGGACATCTCGGCGAACGCCCGCGCCACCCGCTCGTCGAGTTCGGCGTCGAAGTGGGCGCCCCACCCTTGCCGCGCAATGAGATCGCGGTACGTGCCCTGCGCGATCCGGGCAAGCTCCTCGGCCGACGGCTGTTCGACCTCGAAGACGACGAAGCGCGACATCAGAGCGGGCTCGACGTCCATCGAATTTGCCGTGCCGATCCACCGAACGTGCGACATGTCGACCGCGAGCCGGACGCCTTCGTCGACGAAGGAGCGCGCCGACGCAGGCTCGAGCAGCGTGTACAGCGCACCGATCACGCTGCGGCCGGGGTCGACGAGCGCCGCCTTGTCGATCTCGTCGAGCAGCACGAGCGGATCGGGAACGCTGCCGAGGGCCACGCGCTTGAACAGCACCCCGGGTCCGCCCGTCGCGTACTGCGGCTCCAGCCCGCTCAGGGCAAACGGGGCGCTCGCGTGCCCGAGCTGGAACTGCAGCAGCGGTACGCCCAGCACGTCGCCCAGGGCGCGCGCGAACGTCGTCTTGCCGCAGCCCGGAGGCCCGACGAGGAGGATCGGCGAGAGCACCAGCGGCCCGCGGGGCTCGAGCATCGACAGCGCCGCCCGGCGCTTGATCCATCCCACCACTCCCGCAAAGTTCGGGAAGCGCGAAGCGAGCTCGCTGAGCAAGCCGATCGCCGGCGGCGGCATCAACCGGCGCCTGAGCCCTCGCTCGCGTAGCTGCTCGAGCGCCTTGACGATGACGCGGCCGTTCTCGGGGATGAGCTCGGCGGACTGGCTCGCGAGCCGCAGTTCCTCCGCGTCGCAGATCTCGACCTCGAAGGGGTCCGTCCTCGCCTGCTCCGCGGACGCGGCTCCGGCAAGCGCCTTTATCTTCGTCGAGTCCTCGCTTCGCGAAGCGGCGGACTCGTCGGCCTTGTGCGTCGGCGGGCGCGACGCCGGCGGCCCGGACACGAGGATCCGGTCCACGATCTGCGCCATCACACGCCTGTCAGCGCTCGCCGCTTGCATGAAGTCTCGCGCCACGGCGGATCACTTCATCTTGCGCAGCTTGTCGTAGCACCACTTGCGAAACGCCCAGATCGCCGGGCTCGTGCCCTTGGGCCCGGGATGCAGGCTGATGTCGCCGTCCTCATAAAAGGCCAGCGCGACGTCGGCCTCGGCGCGCTTGCGGTAGAGGTACGGCCACACGGCGCGGATGGCCTCGATCGCCGAACGGCCATCCAGGCTATAGGTGTAAATCTGCCTGGTGTGCTGGAGGCGGCGCCGGACCTGCCTGATGTAGCCCATGCCGCCGAAAATCTGCTGCAGGCGCACGAGCGTGTGCAGGCAGTTCTGCGAGACGTACAGGCGCAGCCGGTAGTTCACGCCGTGGCCGCAGTTGCGCTTGACACGCGCGATGTGGATGCAGGCCTCGCCGTCTAGAAAACCTGCCGCCCACGCCAGGTCGATTGCGGATACCATGACACCATTAGCCATCACTTGTTCTCCATGGGTTACGATGGTCCCATGGTGAACACATTGGAGGCTTGGTGCAAGTTTTCGGTCGCGCAGCGCGCGCCCGCTTTGTTGCAGCGACGCAACACTACGTTATGATTCGCTTCAAGCTCCGTGCGCTGGTGACTCAGTGGGAGTTTCAGCACCAGCGCCGGCTGCCGTTCACCGAACTGGCCGAGCTGACGGGCATTGCGCGCACGAGCCTGTCGAAGATGGTCGGCCCCAAGCCGTTCAACACGACATTGGCCAACGTGGACGCGCTGTGCCGGTTCTTCGGCTGCGCCGTGGGTGATCTGCTCGAGTACGTTCCGGACTCGCCGTAGGCGGCTATCTGCGTAAGCGGTAGGCGAAGTGTTGGGATTCGCTCCCCGGCGCCGACAGGCCGATCTCTGCTGGAGTCGCCATTGGGGACGGCTACGCGCGCCGTTCACCTTTCGCTGGAGACCTCGAGCCGATGAGCAGCGAAAGCGAACGAATCGCTGCCCCTATCGCTCGCCCCTTACCGGGTCGGTCGACGAGGCCTTCTGTCGTCGTCCGGAGCGACCGAGTCGGTCCCTTGCGGAGCCAGATGCTCATCCGGCTCGTCCCGCTCAACGTGCTGCTCGACGAGTCGCTTTGCGTACGCCGCCGCCTTCAGCGCCTGGGCCGCAGCTGCCCGCCTTGCCTCATCCGCTCTCAGGGCCTCCTCATCTCTCTTGGCCTCCTCCAACTGCTTCGCCTTGTGCTTGCGATAGCTGAGCCGCGGCTTCGGCGCTGCACTGATGCGCGTCAGTCCGCATGGAGCGCCCACCATCTCGTGAAACTCGTCTTGCCAAGCCCGGTAGGCGTCGTCGTACGCCTGTCGCTGCTCCCGGCTCGTTGCTCCCACAGCCCCCGCCCGATCCGAAGCGGCGTGCCCCGCCATTAGCGGCTTCACGGGGTTGCCACGGTCCGCAGCGAAGATGTGCACGTGGCCGTACGGCTCGTCGACGTGCTCGAGGACGCTGACCAGCCGCGCCCCGTATTTGTACTTCGCCCACTCGATCACCAAGCGTCGCCACTTCACGTAGTTCCTATCCGTCTGGTCCGCCGGGCCAGGGTAGCTTGCGACGGTTGCGATCAGCACCGGGGTGTCGATGCGCTGGCGGCGCCGGACGCCGTTCCGCAGAGTCACCACCTTCGACTTCGCCAGCCTTTCGAGCCGTTTGCGCCACAGCTGCAGCTGGCTGGCGTTCAACCCGAATAGACACCGGGGCGCTTGCGGTCTCGCGACGTGCCTGCATAGACGTGGCTTTCGAACTGCCTCGCCGATGATCCCCGCGACGTCTCGTTTGGCGGGTGCATTGCGTCCGCGCGGCGTTGCACCCCTGATCGCGTAGGCCGACTCGTGCACGAACTGATGCCGCTGGTCGTCCTGCATTCCTGCCGCCTGAAGAGAACGTGCCATCTCGTTGCTTTCGGCAAGAGCCGCGTCGGGTTTAACGCAAGAAGGAGCATCAACTAGGCAGTAACGTTTATGGCGAACTGGCAAACAGACTATGGCTATCTATTGGGCCGGGGGGCGGTGTAAACCGATTCCACGGATCTCCAGCGAGCACACGCGAGCCTGCATGCGGCCAATGCAGGCGGCGCGCTCTCAAGAAGGGAAGTAGGCCAGAAGGGGCGGGTGGGTCTCTTCTGCAAAGGTCACTTCCCCGAGGAACGACACGTTCCATGCAACGTCGCTTCGCCTGGATAGGAATCGCCGCTCGGACCTGAAGACCTGAAGAAGGTCACTGCAAGTTCATCACGACGTGCATTGAGAGAGGTTACCGAGGACCCGCAACCAACGGCGAATGGCGCAACAGGCACCTCGCTCAACGGGAAAGCTGAGCGAAACCGGCGCCGCTTCTGTGAGGGCGACCGTCGCTGAGTGCTGCCGGGCGATAAAAGGAACTGTTGGGCAAATGCGCAAGTGCGAGGCCGAAATTAGCCGGCCGATTAGACATGCACTTGGCCCAAATACTCGTTGAAAAATGGCACGCTTCTGCCTTGACGCGTTGTGCGTTGTCGTTGGCGGCCGCTGTGCCGCACGCAATTGATAAACCGAACGTTTTGAAGGGCCATCCCATGAACGACTCTTGCATACCAGCCGATGATCCGAACGCTGCAGCCCAGCTCACGGCGACAGAGGACCATGCTGACGTGTCGCTGCTAGAGAACGCACTAACTTGTGCCCAGCTGGCAAAGCTGCTGCACATTTCGGTGAAAACGGTGCACAACCGCATTTCGCGCGACCCGGGACGGCTGCCCGAGCACATTCGGGTAGAAGGACGGCCCTTGTTTCCGAAGCAGTGGGTGGAAGAGTACGTGAGCCGCTGCTCGAAGGTGTTCCGGCACGCCTGCCGGTAGTGCTGCCAGCGTGCGCCTGAATCGCTCTTGCGGATCGGCAATTGCGAGGACGGGCACCGAGGAACGTTCGCGCCCTCGGCTGGGCGTCGAGCACGAGGAACTTGCCGACATGAATGGCCCGACCGGACGGCGCAGCCGACGGGCGATCGCACCGTCGCTGCCTGCGAAGGAGCGAGCCGTCCGTGTCACCGTGCCCGCCGCTGCCCCCGTGCTCCGCGGGGTGGTGCCGGCAGCGCCATCGGTACCTCGTTTCCACCGCCCCGATGTCTTCCCGTTGGCGCCGTCAGGTCCGGCGCGGCGCGATGCCCATCAAGGTCTGGATCGACTCAAAGATGCTCTGCAGCAAGTCACCGTCTTCCTCGGCAAGCGAGCACGACTTCAGACACGCCTCCAGTTCCACCAGGCCGGCGAAGACGGCCTGGACGACGGCGCGTGGCACCGTGGGGTCCCGCTCGGCCTCGCAACGGGCAATGGCGGCCTGCACCTGCGCCAGTTCGTGAGCTGAGAGCTGGCGCGCCAGTGCCGGGCTCAACCGGGTCGCGCCATGGGTCGCGATTCTCACGCGCCCGAGGTACTTGCGCTTCGGCTTGCCGTTGACACGGCCGTCGGATCTGCGCAGTTCGATGTAGCCTCTTTTCCGGTTCACGTCGATGATCATCCGCCGGCTCCCGCTTCGACTGCGCTCGATTTCATCCCGCTCTCCCTTGTGTGTGTGCCGACAGCCCCGCCGGCACTCTCCGCAAAACCCTTCGCGCCGACCGGGTCGCGCCACCGAGATCCATGCAACCGACGGTGGTCGCGGCCGCCTCATCCTCGCCGTGGCGAACGATCGTTGGCACGGCACACGGCGAGTCGCATTTCGAGATGCTGTCCTTCGCGTCCATCTCGGCTGAGCCACGCGGCCAGCGGCGGCTAGTCACCGACCATCGCCTGCTCACCGAGCGATCGCTGCGCCGGCTCTCCGACTGCCTTCGACTTCGCGATGAACGATTCGCGGAATCGCTTGACGAAGGTGAGCGGGCGGTGGTGCACGTAGCGCGCGAGCATGCGGGGGTCGGTGTGGCCGGTGACGTGTCCGATGTCCTCGGCGCGCAGAGTGGTCAGCTCGAACAGTCGGCTCGCCGCTTCGTGCCGCAGGTCGTGGAAGCGAAGGTCGGCGGCGTCGATGCGCGCACGCGCCCGACGGAACGCCGACTTCATCGCCTCGATGCCGACTT
This sequence comes from Betaproteobacteria bacterium, assembly GCA_050256835.1. Taxonomy (GTDB): domain Bacteria; phylum Pseudomonadota; class Gammaproteobacteria; order Burkholderiales; family Burkholderiaceae_C; genus JAMHWF01. Next base: position 15,508 of record JBLMVT010000034.1, read on the forward strand.
CGTTGAACACGCGTTCGCCGGTGCGCGGCTGCGTGGCCAGAATGCGCAAGGCGCGCAGCGTCAGCGGCACGATCCGCGGCTTGCGGTTCTTGGTGATGGAGCCGGGCAGCTCGAGGTAGCCCTCGGACAGACGGACATGCGTCCAGAGCAGCTTGAGCAGCTCGCCGCGGCGCAACGCCGTCTCGATGGCCAGCGACACGAGCGCCCACAGCCGCAGCCGGTCGCGCACGCGCGCCTTGACCGGCGAGGCGGGCAGCGGCGGCTCGGTGCCGGCCACTCCTCTATCGATGGCGCGATCCGCGCGCGACGTGAACCAGTGCGGATAGCGGCATGCGCGCAGCAGCGCCCGCTGCTCGTCGCCGCCCGTGGGCAGCCCTTCTTCGGGGGCGACCGGTTGCGCCCGTGTCTCGTGCTTCAGGCGCCGGTTGCGCGCGTCACCGGGCTGCGGCGGCGGGCGGCGCACCAGCTGGCCGCTCGCCGGGTTGTTGGGCAGGTGGATGCCCCACTCGCGCCGTGCCAGGGCGATCACGCGCGAGAACAGCTCGAGCTCCTTGGTCACGGTCGTGCCCTTGACGCTGCCCAGCCGCTCGTCGCGGTACCGAGCGAAGTGGCTCGGCTGCAGCACCGAGAGCTTTTGGCCGCACATCGCGTGACGCTGCAGCGAGCCGCAGCGCGTCCAGTCGGGCGTGCCCTGCTTGCCGTTGCGCTCGAGCACCGAGCGGTAGCGCTGCATCAGTTCGCCGAGCGTGGTGCGGTCGGCGCTGCGGAAGTCGATGAAGTCACGCCGGGCGATCGAGCTCTCCTGGATGGCCGCCCACTCCTCGGCGTCGCGCCGAAGCCTGAACGTCCGTGTCAGGGTCGGACACCCGACGCGGCGCACACGCACCTGCCAGCGCCCCTCTCGCGCCGGCCGCGCGGCCGCGTCGCAGTGACCCTTGCGTTGCAGGGTCTCGACGTAGCGCCGTGCCGCGTCCTCGCACGCGAAGCTGCGCGAGAGCGCTCCGTTGCCCGCCACACTCACTTCCCAGCTCACGCGTTTCCTGATGTCTGCCATGACTACCCCCTCGCAGCCGAAATGGAGCAAAACTGGAGCAGGAGCGCAAACGGGGTCGCCTGCTGGGCAGTCCAGGGAGCCGTCGGGGAGACGCGGGCGCCGAAGCCCGAGGGCGAAAATTCCTCGTGCGCTCAGGCACTTGGAGCTTTTCGGGGCGTCGCGCTGGTAGGTGGTGGGCGGTGCAGGGTTCGAACCTGCGACCCCTGCCGTGTGAAGGCAGTGCTCTACCGCTGAGCTAACCGCCCGGCCGGTCGTGGCCGGCGCCCGCGAGAGGCTTCGCGAACGGAGCGCGGATTATGCCAGAGCGATGCGCCAGACCGTCTTGCCGCCGCTGGCCTTGTCCAGCTCGGCGAGCATCGCTTCATGCGCGTCGATCTCGGCCGCGCTGGGCAGCAGCACCGGCAGCGTGAACGCGGCGAAGTCGACCGGCGCGAGCGAACGAGCGTCGAGAGCGAGGTCTCCGGCGTCGATGACCAGCGAATTCTGGCCGCGCGTCATGCGGATGTAGACCTCGGCCAGCAGGCCGGCGTCGAGCAGCGCGCCGTGCAGCGTCCGGTTGCTGTTGTCGACCTCGAGCCGGCGGCACAGCGCGTCCAGCGAGTTGGCCTTGCCGGGGAACATGTCGCGCGCCATCGCCAGACTGTCGGTGATGCGGCCGACGTAGCTGGCGATCGGCGGGCGGCCGGCGCGACGCAACTCCTCGTTGAGGAAGCCTACGTCGAAGCCGGCGTTGTGAATCACGATCTCGGCGCCGCTCAGGTACTGCAGCAGCTCGTCGGCGACGTGCGCGAACAGCGGCTTGTCGGCCAGGAAGTCGTCGGTCAGGCCGTGGATCTTGACTGCGTCCTCGCTGTTGG
>JBLMVT010000035.1:0-6280 GCA_050256835.1 Betaproteobacteria bacterium
TGTCCACAGCCTGGCTGCGGCCGGGTTGGTTTGGCGGGGGCGTGCAGCCCGAGGTCTCCTGGGACTTCCAAGTCCGCACCTAAGCAGGTGGCGCACGTCCCCGTCGCTTGTCCTCAGCCCGAACGGTTGTAGGAAGTCCAGACTTCGCATGTACAAGGAGGGGCGATGACGAGCTTGCCAAGTCCAACCAGCGATGACCGCGTCACCGTGGGCATCGACGTAGCCAAGGCCACGCTGGAAGTGGCCATCGGCGGCCAGACCAAGACGCTGGCCTTCGCCAACGACGAGGCCGGGTGCATCGCGTTGCTGGCCGAGTTGTCCGGTTTGCAAGTCGCATTGGTGTTGTTCGAGGCCACCGGGGGCTTCGAGCTGGCCTGCGCGACGGCACTGCAGCTCGCTGGCCTGGCCGTGGCAGTAGTCAACCCGCGGCAGGCGCGCGACTTCGCACGCGCCATGGGCCACCTGGCCAAGACCGACCGCATCGACGCCGCCGTGCTGGCCGACATGGCTCGCACGCTGCTGGCCCGCGGCGATCTGTCCAAGCTGGTCAAGCCCTTGCCCGACGCGCGGCAGCTTGAGCTGCAGGGCCTGGTCACGCGTCGGCGCCAGCTCATGGCCATGAAGTTGGCCGAGGACCATCGCATGAAGATGCCCGGCGTGCGCCAGCGGCGCAGCCTGAACACCATCATCAAGGCGCTGGACCGCGAGATCGCACGCGTGGACAAGGACCTTCAGGCCTTCGTGGGCACCAACCACGCCGAACTCGCCGCACTGCTGGACAGCGTCAAGGGCGTGGGCAAGGCCACCATCAGCACACTGCTGGCGGAGGTGCCGGAGCTGGGAAAACTCAGCGGCCGCGAGGTGAGCGCCCTGGTGGGGGTGGCTCCGATCAATCGTGACTCGGGCACGATGCGCGGCAAACGCTCCATCTTCGGCGGGCGCCCCGACGTGCGCCGCGTGCTGTTCATGGCCGCATTGGTGGCCTCGCACCACAACCCGGTCATCAAGGCCTTCTACCAGCGCCTGCTGGCCGCGGGCAAACCCAAGAAGGTCGCCCTGGTCGCCTGCATGCGCAAGCTCTTGACCATCCTCAACGCAATGGTCAGAAGCGGCAAACCTTGGAACCAGGCGCTTCATTTGGGTTGACGTTCAAGACGGTTGCTGTCGTGTCTCGGTGCGAACTGATCTTTGTCGATGTGCCGCGCCGCGAGAATCTCGCTAACCCGCATGGTCCGGCCGTGTCAGCATGCCCTCTGCGCCCTTGCGGCCGCAGCGCCGGCCTAGAGTGCGCATTCGCGCCGCGGAGTGGATCGACTGCGCCTGGCGACGCTGACCGGAGGACGACATGCTCGAAGGCTTCGAACCCTGGCCGCCCGAGGCGGCCGCGCGCTACCGCGCCGAGGGTCTGTGGGAAGGGCGGACGATCGCGCGCATGGTGGCCGACAGCGCGGCGGACCGGCCGGAGAAGGTGGCCGTCGTCGACGGCGAGCGCCGGCTCGGCTATGCCGAACTGGTGACGCGGGTCGATCGGCTGGCCTGCCGGCTGCGGCGCGAAGGGCTGCGCGAGCAGGACCGCGTGGTGATGCAGCTGCCGAACTCGCTCGAGTTCGTCGTCGCCTACCTGGCGCTGACGCGGCTCGGCGCCATTCCCGTGATGGCGCTGCGCGCGCACCGCGAGGCCGAGATCGCGCACTTCGTGCGCAGCGCCGGCGCGGTGGCGTACATGATCCCCGACGTGCTGCAGCGCTACGACCACCGGCTGCTGGCGCAGGCGGTGGCGGCGCAGTGCCCGACGCTGGCGATGACCTTCGTGCTCGGCGAGCCGCTGGCCGGACAGCGCGCGCTGCGCCCGTTGATCGACGAGCCGCTCGACGCCGCCGTCGTCGCGGCCGAGCTGACCGATGTGCGGCCCGACCCGGCCGACGTGGCGACGATGCTGCTCTCGGGCGGCACGACGTCAATGTCCAAGCTGATCCCGCGTACGCACGACGACTACGTGCTCAACGCCCGCGAGTGCGCGCGCGTCGCCGGCTTCGACGCGAGCACCGTGCTGATGGCGGTGCTGCCGCTCGGCCACAACTACAACCTGGCGTCGCCCGGCATGCTGGGGGCGTTCTACGCCGGCGGCAGCGTCGTCATCGCGCCGTCGATGGACGCGGAGAGCGTATTCCCGCTGGTCGAGCGCGAACGGGTGACGGTGATCTCCGCCGCCGTGCCGCTGGTCACCGCGTGGCTGGCCTCGCCGGTGCCGGCGCGCTGCGACCTGTCGCCGCTGAAGGTGATGCAGAACGGCGGCGCGCGGCTCGCCCCCGAACTGCGTCGGCGCATCCGCGAACGCTTCGGCTGCACCCCGCAGGAGGTCTACGGCACCGCCGAGGGTCTGATCAACATGACGCGGCTCGACGACCCCGAGGAGCTGCTGCTCGAGAGCTCCGGCGCGCCGGTGTGCGACGCCGACGAGATCAAGGTGCTCGGCGACGACGGCCGCGAGCTGCCCGACGGCGAGCCGGGCGAGCTGGTCGCGCGCGGACCGTACACGATCCGTGGCTACTACCGCGTGCCGGAGAAGAACCGCGAGGCCTTCACCGCCGACGGCTATTACCGCATGGGCGACATCGTGCGCAAGCGCGGCCGGCATGTCTGGGCCGAGGGGCGGCGCAACGACCTGATCAACCGCGGCGGCGAGAAGATCTCGTGCGAGGAGGTCGAGAACCTGATCTTCCGCCACCCGGCGGTGCACCAGGTCGCGCTGGTCGCGATGCCCGACCCGGTGTTCGGCGAGAAGGCCTGCGCGTTCGTCGTCGCCAAGCCCGGCACGAGCCTCGGCTTCGACGAGCTGATCGGCTTCCTGAAGCAGCAGCGCATCGCCAGCTTCAAGCTGCCCGAGCGGCTGGAGCTGATCGACGCGATGCCGACCAGCCTGGTCGGCAAGGTGCTCAAGCGCCAGCTGCGCGAGACGATTGCCGCCCGACTTGCGCTGGAGCAGCCCGCGCCGCTGCCGCCGGCGGCATCATGACCCAAGCCCGCTGATCCGCCTCGCGAGCCCCGCCCCATGAAGATCCGCATCGTCGGCGCCGGCCCGGCCGGCCTGTATTTCGCCGCGCTCATGAAGCGCCGCGACGCGTCGCACGACATCGCGCTGTTCGAGCGCAACCCGCGCGACGCGACCTGGGGCTTCGGCGTCGTCTTCTCCGACCGTGCGCTCGAGTTCCTGCGTGCCGACGACGAGGACCTGTACCGCTACCTGACGCCGCACTTCGAGCAGTGGCCGAAGATCACGATCGCGCGCGACGACGAACGCGTGCCGATCGCCGGCAACGGCTTCTCGTCGATCGGCCGGCTCGCGCTGCTGACCTTGCTGTACGAGCACGTCGAATCGCTCGGCGTGCAGATCCGCTTCGACACCGACGTCGCCTCGCTCGACGCCTTCGCCGATGCCGACCTGATCGTCGGCGCCAGCGGCGCGTTCTCCTCGATCCGCGCCGAGCGCGCGGCGGCGTTCGGCACGACGGTCGACTGGCGGCCGAACCGCTTCATCTGGTACGGCACGACCAAGGCCTTCGACAGCCTGACGCTGACCTTCCGCCGCACGGCCGAAGGCGTCTTCTGCGCGCACCACTACCGCTACCGGCCCGACCGCAGCACCTTCCTGGTCGAGGTCACCGAAGCCACCTGGCAGCGTGCCGGCTTCGCGACGCTGGGCGAGCAGGAAACGATCGCCGCCTGCGAGCGCGTCTTCGCGCACGACCTCGAAGGCCACCCGATCCTGTCGAACCGCTCGCAATGGCGGCAGTTCCCCGCGGTGTGGAACGCGCGCTGGAGCGTCGGCAACGTGGTGCTGATCGGCGACGCGCTGCGCACCGCGCACTTCTCGATCGGTTCGGGCACGCGGCTGGCGATGGAGGACGCGGTGGCGCTGTACAAGGCCTTCGACGTCTGCGGCGACGACGTGAGCGCGGCGCTGGCGCGCTTCCAGGCCGACCGGCTGCCGCCGATGCGCAAGATCTGGGACGCCGCCAACGCCAGCCTGCGCTGGTACGAGCGCATGGACGCAATGGTGCCGGCGCTCGGGTCCGTCGAGCTGGCCTACAGCTACATGACGCGCACCGGCCGCGTCGACCACGCCGAGGTGCGGCGCCGCGACCCGCAGCTGGCGCGTGCCTACGAGGCGCTGCACCCCGAGCTGGCCGAGCGGCCGGCCGGCTGAACACCGATCCCCAGCGAACACCGATCCCCAGGCCCTGACTCCAAGGAGACCACCTTCATGCAACCCGGCGTCGCCAAGCTCCCGCACCTGTTCGCACCCGGCCGCTTCGGCCGCTTCGAGGTCAAGAACCGCGTCAAGTACGGCGCCTGCTGCGTGTCGAACTACAACACGCGAGACGGCTTCATCACCGAGCGCGAGATCGCGCGCATGAAGGTCATCGCGCGCACCGGCTGCGGGATCATCACCAACCAGGGCGCGTACCCAGACCCGCTCGGCGAGGGCAAGGCCTACTTCCGGCAGGTGGCGATCTTCGACGACAAGTTCCTTCCGCAGTTCGAGCGCATCGCCGCCGACATCAAGGCCAACGGCGCGATGGCGATCCAGCAGATCCTGCACGCCGGGCGCTACGGAGGCATCGATCTCGGCTACTGCATCCAGCCCTCCGACGTGCCGCAGACGCTGCCGCACTTCCGCCCGCCCAAGGTGATGACGAAGGACGAGATCCGCGACTGCATCCGCCAGCACGCCGAGGCCGCGCAGCGTGCGATCCGTGCCGGCTTCGACGGCACCGAGGTGACCAGCTTCATGGGCTACCTGCTCGCCAACTTCAACTCGCGCTTCACCAACCAGCGCAGCGACGAGTACGGCGGCTCGATCGCCAACCGCGGCCGCTTCATGCGCGAGCTGATCGACGGCATCAAGCAGGCCACGCCCGGGCACCCTCTGGTCGTACGGCTCAACGGCGCCGAGCTGATGGACAAGTGGGGCGGCAACACCGAGGACGAGTGCTTCGAGCTGATGCAGCAGGCAGTCGACACCGGCGTCGACATGATCAGCGTCACCGTCGGCTGGCAGGAGGCGCCCGAGTCGTCGATCGGCCGCGACATCCCGCCCGGCTACTGGAATTACCTCGCCGAACGCGCGAAGAAGCTGTTCCCCAACACGTTGATCACCTTCGGCAACCGGCTGCCCGACCCGCGCATGGCCGACGAGTGCCTGCGCGACGGCGTGTTCGACTACTGGGAGGTGTGCCGCCCGCTGCTCGCCGACCCGGAGCTGATCCACAAGGCCGCCGAGGACCGGCTCGACGAGGTGCGGCGCTGCATCGGCTCGCTGAACTGCCTGTCGCGGCTGTTCCGCGACCTGCCGTACACCTGCACGATGAACCCGGCGCTCGGCCACGAGGTCGAGCCCGAGTACCAGGTGACGCCGGCGGCGGTGAAGAAGAAGGTGATGGTGATCGGCGCCGGCCCGGCCGGCATGGAGTGCGCGATCACCGCCGCCAAGCGCGGCCACGAGGTCACGGTGTTCGACAAGGCCGCTCGCATCGGCGGCAACCTGGTCGCCTACGCGGTGAACGACCTGGCGCGGCCCGACGACCTGCTGTCGGTCGTGTCGCACTACGAGGTGGTGGCGAAGAAGCTCGGCATCGAGATCCGGCTGAACACCGAGGTGCACGCGAAGTTCATGCGCAGCGTGCTGCACCAGTACGACGTCTGCGTCGTCGCCGCCGGGGCGTCGATCGACCGCGCCCGCCACGCGCACGTCGAGGGCGCCGACAGGATGCTCGACGCGCTCGACGTCGCCCACGGGCGCGTCAAGCCGGGCCGGCGCGTCGTCGTCGTCGGCGCCGGCAAGATCGGCCTGACGCTGGCGGAGTCGCTGCGCAAGCACCAGGGCGCCGAGGTCACTTTGGTCGAGCGCGACAGGCGCATCGCCGGCGACGTGAAGCCGTCGTTCAAGTGGCGCCATGCGTCGTGGGTCGAAGAGCTGGGCATCACCTGCCTGACCGGCCACACGCTCGTGCGCGTCGCCGACGACGGCGTCACCGTGCGCGACGCCAAGGGCAACGAGACCTTCGTTGCCGCCGACAGCGTGATCCAGGCCGACGGCGCGGCGCCGGCGCACGGGCTGTTCCACGAATTCGAATGGATGGTCGACGAGCTGCACGGCGCCGGCGACGCGCTGATCCCGCGCGGGCTCGAGCAGGCCATCCAGGACGGCTTCCGGCTGGGTGCGCGGCTGTGAGCAGCGTCGCCGTGACGACCGACCCGCTGCCGCCGGCCGACGCCT
>JBLMVT010000036.1:0-2753 GCA_050256835.1 Betaproteobacteria bacterium
CCGGCGGCCACGGTGCGCACCGCGGCGACGAGCTGCTCGGGCGCCAGCTCCTTGCTGACGAAGCCGCTGGCGCCGGCCTTGAGCACGTTCAGGCCGTACTGCTCCTCGGAATACGCGGACAGGATCAGCACGGCCAGGTCCGGCTTGCTGCCCTTGGACTGGCGCAGCACGTCCATGCCCGACAGGTCGGGCAGCGACAGGTCGATCAGGCAGACGTCGAGCTCCTGCCCGCGGATCGCCGCCAGTGCCTCGCGGCCGGTCGCGCCCTCGGCGACGATGTCGATGTCGCTATGCTGCGACAGCACGTAGCGGAAGCCCGCGCGGACGATGTCGTGGTCGTCGAACAGGCCGAGTCGGATGATCATGGCGCGCTCCTCGAACGAATCCCGATGATGGCGCACATGGGCGAACGCGCAGCGGGCAGTGGCGTTGCGGCGAGACTAAGGCGCGCGCGCCCGCGCCAGCCATCGGAGGCGGCCGAAAGACCTGTCAGCCGATGCCTACACGTCCCGCGCGGGCAGGCACAATCAGCGCCCTTGAGCGCCGCACCCGCCCCCACGAACGACGAGGCCCGCCGCCTGGCCGTGCTGCACGCCATCGGCGTGCTCGGCACGCCGGCCGAGCCCAGCTTCGACGCGCTGGCCGATTGCGCCGCGTCGGCCAGCGGCTGCCCCGTCGCGCTGCTCAACCTCGTCGATGCCGACCGCGTCTGGGTCAAGGCCGCGGTCGGCACGCCGGCCGCTTCGCTGCCGCGCGAGCAGGCGCTGTGCACGCACGTCGTCGCCGCCGACGCGCCGCTCGAGGTCGACGACCTGCGACGCGACGCGCGCTTCGCCGGCCATGCGCTGGTCGCCGTCGAAGGCGGCCTGCGCTTCTTCGCCGGCTTCCCGCTGCGCGTCGAAGGGCGCGCGGTCGGCGCGCTGTGCGTGCACGACCGCGTGCCGCGCCGGCTCGACGCGGCGCAGCGGCGCACGCTGGCGAGCCTGGCGCAGGCCGGCTCAGAGCTGCTGGCGCTGCGGCTGAAGGTCGGCGAGGTCGAGCGCGAACGCGCACGGCTGGCCGACTTCGCACGCGCCTCCGGCGACTGGATGTGGGAGACGGACGCCGAGCTGCGCTACACGTGGATCTCGCCGACCTACGAGGCCGTCACCGGCGTGCCGGCGCGCCAGTGGCTGGGCCGGCGCATCGTCGACACGCCGCTGCTCGACGCGCAAGGCCGCCCGCTACCCGACGGCGCGACGCTGCACGCGCTGATGGCGCGGCCCGAGCCGTACGCGCGCGTGCTGACCGAGCAGCGCATCGGCGAGCGGCGCCTGTTCGTGCTGCGCAGCGCGGTGCCGGTGTTCGACGCCGCCGGCGCGCTCGGCGGCTGGCGCGGCACCTCGCGCGACCTGACCGCCCGCATGGCGGTGAGCGAGCGCGCGCGCGAGCGCGAGGACATGCTGGCCAAGCTGGCCGCCAGCCTGCCGGGCGTCGTCTTCCAGTACCGGCTGCACCCCGACGGGCGCGTCAGCTACCCGTACGTGAGCTCGCGCGTGCGCGAGGTCTACGGCATCGAGCCGCCGGCGACCGGCGTGCTGCACGAGCGCGAGCAGGCGGTGAGCATGCTGCTGCCCGAGGACCGCGCGCGCTTCCTGGCCAGCATCGACGAGTCGGCGCGCGGCCTGACGCGCTGGGTGCAGGACTACCGCATCGTGCGCGCCGACGGCGAGGTGCGCTGGCTGGAATCGCGCTCGATCCCCGAGCCGCTGCCCGACGGCGGCATCCTCTGGCACGGCTTCACCGCCGACGTGACCGAGCGCAAGGCGATGGAACTGGCACTGCGCCGCACCGAGGAGCGCTGGGAGCTCGCTGCCGAGGCCGCCGGCATCGGCCGCGCCACGCTCGACCTGGCCAGCGGCACGATGGAGTTCGACCGCCGCGCCTGCCTCAACCACGGCCTGCCGTGGCCGCACGCTCCGATCGCCTTCACCGCCTGGCGCGACTCGATCGACCCCGAGCAGCGCGACGCGGTGGTGCGCGATCTCGAGCGCGCGGTGACCGAGCGCCGCACCTTCGAGACGCGCTGCCGGGTGCGCCGCCCCGACGGCGAGCTGCGGCTGATCGAGCTGGTGGCGCGCGCGGTCGTCGGCGCCGACGGCGCGGCGACGAGCCTGGTCGGCACCTGCCGCGACGTGACCGGCCAGGCGGCGGCCGAGCAGCTGCGTCGCGACAAGGAAAGCGCCGAGCGTGCCAACCGCGCCAAGACCGAGTTCCTCTCGCGCGTCAGCCACGAGCTGCGCACGCCGCTGAACAGCATCCTCGGCTTCGCGCAGCTGATGTCGCTGGACGCGCAGCAGCCGCTGCCGGCCGGGCAGCGGCGCCGGCTCGACAACGTGCAGCAGGCCGGCCGCCACCTGCTCGGCCTGATCAACGACGTGCTCGAGCTGACGCGCATCGAGCAGGCCGAGGCCGCGCTCGAGTGCGGCCCGGTCGACGCGCTGGCCGCGCTGCGCAGCTGCCTGGCGACGCTCGAACCGCTGGCGCTGGCCGGCGACGTCGTCGTCGCGCCGCTGCAGGCCGCCGGCGACGAGCGTTGGGTGCGCGCCGACCCGCGCGCGCTCGAGCAGGTGCTGATGAACCTGCTGTCCAACGCCATCAAGTACAACCGCCGCGGCGGCACGCTGACGGCGACGCTGGCGTGCCGCGCCGGCGCCGACGGAGCATGCGTCGAGATCGGCGTGCGCGACGAGGGCCGGGGGCTGAGCGAGGCG
>JBLMVT010000037.1:0-4137 GCA_050256835.1 Betaproteobacteria bacterium
ATCCAGCCGCGGCGCACGAGGAAGGCGACGATCTTCTCCGCGGCGACGGCCGGCGTGCCGCCGACGCCGTGCACGACGAGCTCGGGCACGAGGGGCGGCTCGTACGCCGCCTGCAGGCCCGGCAGCGCGCGCACCTTCTCGCTCCGGTACAGGCCCTTCGGATCGCGCGCGCGGCAGATCTCGAGCGGCGTGTCGACGTATACCTCGGCGAAGCGCACGATCGACTGGCGCCCGGCGTCGCGATAGCGGCGGCGATTGGCGGTCGCGTCGACTATGACCGGCCGGCCCCCGGCGGCGATGAAGGCGCCGAGCGCGGCGAGCGCGCCGTAGAACAGGTCGCGCTCCGCGTCGGAGTAGGTCGGGAATGGCGTGACCTGCGTGCGCAGCACGTCGGACTCGAGCCGCGCCGCGTCGACGCCGCGCCGGTGCAGCTGCTCGATCAGCTCGCGCGCGATCGCGCTCTTGCCCGATCCGGAGAGCCCGGTGAGCCAGACGGCGAAGCTCACGACACGCGCCTCACGACAAGTACTCCTGGGCGCGGCCCGGATCGAACGAGTCGTCGTCGAGCACGTTGACGACGAAGCGCACCAGCGCCTCGCGCACCGCGGCGTTGAGCGCCGGGTACCAGAGCGGGTTGGCCATCACCAGGCCGCGGAAGGCGAGAAAGGGCGCCGCCACTTCGAGCAGCTCGCTGTCGCCCGAGCGCTCGAGGTAGCGCGTCCAGAAGCCGAGCCACAGGCGCTCGAAGTCGCCCTCCAGGCGGCCCGAGCGCTGCAGCGAGAAGAACAGGTAGTTGAGCGCGAGGCAGCTCACGTCGTCGGCCGGCTCGCCCCACTCGCCGCGCGAGCGGTCGAGCACGCTGAACTGGCTGCCTTCGCGGAACAGGATGTTCCAGGGATGGAAGTCGCCGTGCACCTGGGACAGGCGATGCGTGCGGCGGCGCAGCTTCCAGCGCCAGGCAACGGCGCGCTGCTCGATTGCGCACAGCACGTCCGGAGAGACCGGCCCGTCGAGCGGATAGCTGTCGTCGACGCCGAACAGGCATTCGCCGTGGCCGACCAGCTCTCGCGCACGGCGCACGTAGAGGCCCGGCTGCTTGTGCTTGACTTTGTGAATGTCGACCAGGAAATCGCACAGCGCATCGGCGCGCTCGAGGTCGAGCGGCCGCAGCGCCGCGCCGGCGCGCAGCCGCAGCAGGTCGTCGGCGTATTCCGCCCCGTCGACGAACTCGGCGAGCATGAACAGCTCCTCGGCGTTGCCGAGCGGCACCAGCTCGCCGGTGGCGCGCACCGCGCCTACGTCGAGCGAGTGGACGTGCTTCGGCAGCCGCGCGAAGGCGTCGTGCGCCCAGAGGAGCTGCTGCGCGCGGTCGGCCATGTGCTCGTGGCCGAAAGGCCCGGGACGCACCGATTCGAGCACCGCCCGGCGCGCGACGCCGTCGAGGCGGTAGTCGACGCGCAGCGGTATGCCGTAGCCGTAGCCCTTGTCGCCCTGGCGTCCGCCGCCGAGCGGCGTGACGCGCACGTCGCGCACCTCGGCGCCGTGCACCCGGGCGAGGTACGCGGCGACGCGCTCGGCCGTGAAAGGAGAGTCGCTCACCGGCGCCAGTCGACGCGCAGCAGCAGCTCCTCCTTGTTGTAGTGGAATTGCAGCGTCCCCTTGTAGGCGTCCTGCAGCGCGTCGCCGATGCGGCGCGCGAGGTGGATGCCGGTCGTCGTGACGAGCACGCCCCCGGTGTCGTCGGCGATCTTCATGAGGCGCTCGAGCGGATGGCTGCGCTTCTCGCTCTCCTCGCAGCGGCGCACGAGGCCGAGGATCTCGTCGCGCTGCCGGGCGAAGAACTCACCCGATACGGACACGAACCCCGCCGGAAAGTTGTCGCGGATGCGCTGGCAGGCGGGGCAGCGCACTTCCTTCATCGGCCCTTGCGTGCCGCGCCAGGTCCAGCGGCCCTCGTGGAATGCCGCGCCGCAGTCCGGGCAGCGCGCCGGCTCGGCGAGCTTGCGCGGCAGCTTGTAGGTGTCGTGCACGACCTCCTGGAGCAGCTGCTCGTGCCGGATCATGCGGAAGCTGCCGTGGTCGGTCTTCATGAATGCACCCCGGGGTACGCCGCTTGCAGAGAAAAGTCCATTTGCTTAGGGTAGGCGGCCCGGCGGCCGTCCCATTGATATCCGTCAAACTGGAGAAAGAGCGATGGCGTTGACCTCGAAACAGAGCGAAGAACTGCGCAAGCGCGTGGAGAAGCGGCGCGCCGAGCTGATCGCGGAGCTGCGCGAGGACGCCGCCCGCGCCCGCGACGAGCCGTACTCGGAGCATGCCGGGATCGCGCCGGACACCGGCGACGAGTCGGTGGCCACGCTGATCGCCGACCTCGATCAGGCGGACCTGACGCGCGACCTGGACGAGCTGCGCGCCATGGACGCCGCGTGGCAGCGGATCAAGGACGGGACGTACGGCGTGTGCGTCGACTGCGGCGGCGAGGTGGGCTACGAGCGGCTCAAGGCCAACCCCGCCGCATCGCGCGACATCCACTGCCAGGAGCGGCACGAAAAAACCTACGGCGGAACGCCCAAACCCAGCCTCTAGCGCTGCCCCGCGAAACGCCAGCGGTTGCCGCCGGCCTTTTTCGCTGCGTACATCGCCGCATCGGCGCGCCTGAGAAGCGCAGCGGCCTGCCGCGCATGGGCGGGGTACATGGCCACGCCGATGCTGATCGTCGCCGGGATGCGCCGCCCGGCGTAGCGCACGTAGCGCGCGTTGCCGGCGCGCAGCTTCTCGAGCACCGTGGTCACCGCCGCGCGGTCCACCGGCCCGGCGATGATGATCGCGAACTCGTCGCCGCCGACCCGCGCTACCGTGTCCACTGCGCGCAACAGCCGGGCGCTGCGCCGGCCGACCGAGCGCAGCACCGCGTCGCCCGCCGCATGGCCGAAGCGCGTGTTCACCGTCTTGAACCGGTCGAGATCGACGATGCCGACGGCGAAGCGCTCCTTGCGGCGCAGCGCCGAGTGGATCGCCTGCGTCAGGCGATCCAGGTACAGCCGCCGGTTCGGCAGGCCGGTGAGCGCGTCGTGCGTCGCGGCGTGCTCCAGCCGGCGATGCTCGCGCACCCGCGCGCTCACGTCGCGCCCGGCGGAGACGAGCCAGGTGACCCGGCCGCCCGGCCCGCGCATCGGGCGGATGATCTCTTCCTCGTGGAACAGCTCGCCGCTTTTCTTGCGGTTGAGGAACACGCCGCGGAACGCCTCTCCTTTGCGCAAGCGCCGCCAGAGGCGGCGGTAGAAGCCGCGGCTGTGCTCGCCGGACTTGAGCATCGCCGGGGTCCGGCCGATCACCTCGCGGCGCCGGTAGCCGGTGAGCGACTCGAAGGCGCGGTTGACGTACGCGATGCGGCCGCGCATGTCCGCGATCAGCACCGCGTCGGGCCACTGCTCGACCACCCATGCCGGGACCGAGGTGGCTGCTCTCCTCGCCATGCGACCAGTGTAGCCTCGCTCGTGTGCAGCGCAGCTTTCCCGCACGGCTTCTCGCACGCCAGCTTTCCAGCCCGCTCGTGCTCATCCTGCTCGCCGGCGCGCTGGTGTCCGCGGTCCTGCGCGACTGGCTCGACGCGTCGCTCATCCTCGCCATCGTGCTGGGCAGCGCGGCGCTCGGCTTCTGGCAGGAGTACCGGGCCTCCGCGGCGGTGGCACGCCTGCGCGCCCGGCTGGCGCTGACGGCGCAGGTGCTGCGCCAGGGCGAACGCCGTACCGTCCCGGTGAGCGAGATCGTGCCGGGCGACACGGTGCTGCTCGCCGCGGGCAACCTGATCACGGCGGACGGCAAGCTCCTCGAGGCGCGCGACTTCCTTGTGAGCGAGGCCGCGCTCACCGGCGAGTCGCTGCCGGTGGAAAAGTCGGCCGGCGAAGCGGTGCTCACCGGCACCTCGGTGCGCAGCGGCACGGCGGCGCTGCGCGTCGAGAAAACCGGGCAGGACACGGCCTACGCTGCCATAGTCGCGCGCCTCCAGGCGGCGGCGCCGGAGTCCGATTTCGCGCACGGCGTGCGCCAGTTCGGCTACCTGCTCATGCGCATCATGCTGATCGTGGTGCTCGCCGTGCTGGTGGCGAACGAGCTGCTCGACCGGCCGGCGCTCGA
>JBLMVT010000038.1:0-3884 GCA_050256835.1 Betaproteobacteria bacterium
ACTCGGCGTTCGGCGCCTGCGAGACCTGCCGCGGCTTCGGCCGCGTGATCGGCGTCGACTGGGGTCTCGTCATCCCCGACGAGCGCAGGACGCTGCGCGCCGGCGCGATCAAGCCGCTGCAGACGCCGGCCTGGAAGGAGTGCCAGGACGATCTGCTGAAGTACGCCGGCGAGGCCGGCATCCCGCGCGACACGCCGTGGAGCCAGCTCTCGGCATCGCAGCACGACTGGGTGATCGGCGGCTCGCCGCACTGGAAGGGCGACTGGAACCGGCAGTGGTACGGCGTGCGCCGCTTCTTCGAGTACCTCGAGAGCAAGGCATACAAGATGCACATCCGCGTGCTCTTGTCGAAGTACCGCAGCTACACGCCGTGCCCGGCCTGCGGCGGCGCGCGGCTCAAGCTCGAGGCGCTGCTGTGGCGCGTCGGCTCGAAGGCCGACGCCGACGCGGTGCTCGACCCGGCGCAGCGCTTCATGCCGGTCGGCGTCGACTGGACGCGCGCGCAGCTCGAGGCGCTGCCGGGCCTCTGCCTGCACGACCTGATGCAGCTGCCGATCGACAGGTTGCGGCGCTTCTTCGCGCGCCTGGCTCCCTCGCCCCTCCGGGGAGAGGGCCGCACTGCCCCGGACGAGGCCGAACGCCTCGTGCTCGACGAGATCGCCACCCGCCTGAAGTACCTGTGCGACGTCGGCATCGGCTACCTCACACTCGACCGCCAGAGCCGCACGCTGTCGGGCGGCGAGGTGCAGCGCATCAACCTCACCACCGCGCTCGGCACCTCGCTGGTCAACACGCTGTTCGTGCTCGACGAGCCGTCGATCGGCCTGCACCCGCGCGACATGAACCGCATCGTGCAGGCGATGCTGCGGCTGCGCGACGCCGGCAACACGCTGGTCGTCGTCGAGCACGATCCGGCGGTCATGCTGGCGGCGGACCGCCTCATCGACATGGGCCCCGGGCCGGGCGAGCGCGGTGGTCGCATCGTGTTCGACGGCACGCCGCAGTCGGTGCGCGCGGCGCACACGCTCACCGGCGACTACCTCGCCGGGCGCAAGCAGGTCGCCGGCGCCGGCATCGCCTCGCTGCGCCGGCCGGTCGACGACGCGACGCCCAAGCTGATCGTCGAGGGTGCGCGCGAGCACAACCTGACCGGCATCGATGTCGCCTTCCCGCTGCAGCGGCTGGTCGTCGTCACTGGCGTCTCCGGCTCGGGCAAGTCGACCCTGATGCAGGACGTGCTCTACCCGGCGCTGGCGCGCCACTTCGGCAAGCCGACCGAGACGCCGGGCGCGCACGACGCGCTGCACGGTGCCGACCGGCTGACCGACGCGGTGTTCGTCGACCAGTCGCCGATCGGCAAGACGGCGCGCTCCAACCCGGCCAGCTACGTCGGCGCCTTCGACGAGATCCGCAAGCTGTTCGCCGACGCACCGCTGGCCCGCCAGCGCAGCTACGGCGCGGGCATGTTCAGCTTCAACGCCGGCAACGGTCGCTGCCCGACCTGCGGCGGCTCGGGCTTCGAGCACGTCGAGATGCAGTTCCTGTCCGACGTGTATCTGCGCTGCCCCGACTGCGACGGCCGGCGCTACCGGGCCGAAGTGCTCGACGTGAAGATCGAGCGCCGGCTGCCTGGCGAGGTGAGCCGGGAGCTGTCGATCGCCGACGTGCTCGAGCTGACGGTCAGCGAGGCGGTGCAGCGCTTCCGCGACGACCGCGAGGTGCTGCGCGTGCTGCAGCCGATCGTCGACGTCGGGCTCGACTACGTGAAGCTCGGCCAGCCGGTTCCGACCCTGTCGGGCGGCGACGCGCAGCGCCTCACGCTCGCCGGCTTCCTTGCCGAGACGGTGCAGGAGCAGACCGCCTCGCGCCAGGGCGTGGCGCGCAAGGGCCGCCTGTTCCTGTTCGACGAGCCGACCACCGGACTGCACTTCGACGACATCGCCAAGCTGATGCGCGCGCTGCGCAAGCTGCTGGCCGCCGGCCATTCGCTGATCGTCATCGAGCACAACCTCGACGTGATCCGCAGCGCCGACTGGATCGTCGACCTCGGGCCCGAGGGCGGCGAGGGCGGCGGCGAGGTCGTCTGCACCGGCACGCCGGAGGACGTGAAGGCCTGCCCCGATTCGCACACCGGCCGCGCGCTGATCGAGTACGAACGTGCGCTCGGCGCCGGCGCGGCGCTCGCCGCCGAGGAACCGCGCCCGGCTCGCGTGGCCGATCGCGACGACGCGATCCGCATCGTCAACGCCCGCGAGCACAACCTGAAGTCGCTCGACGTCGACATCCCGCGCGGCAAGTTCAACGTCATCACCGGCGTGTCGGGGTCGGGCAAGAGCACGCTGGCGTTCGACATCCTGTTCAACGAGGGGCAGCGGCGCTACCTCGAGTCGCTCAACGCCTACGCGCGCAGCATCGTGCAGCCGGCCGGCCGGCCCGAGGTCGACGCGGTCTGGGGCATCCCGCCGACGGTGGCGATCGAGCAGCGGCTGTCGCGCGGCGGGCGCAAGAGTACCGTGGCGACGACCACCGAGGTCTGGCACTTCCTGCGCCTGCTGTGGGTCAAGCTCGGGCTGCAGCACTGCATCCACGACGGCGCGCCGGTGCGCCCGCAGAGCGCCGAGAGCATCGCGGCGCAGCTGCTCCGCGACCACCGCGGCGAGCACGTCGGCCTGCTCGCGCCGCTGGTGCTCAACCGCAAGGGCGTCTACACGGACCTCGCGAAGTGGGCGAAGGCGCGCGGCCACACGCACCTGCGCGTCGACGGCGAGTTCCTGCGCACCGACCCGTGGCCGCGGCTCGACCGCTTCCGCGAGCACACGATCGAGCTGCCGGTCGGCGACCTCGTCGTCGCGCCCGAGCGCGAGGACGCGCTGCGCGCGCTGCTGGCGAAGGCGCTGGAGCTCGGCAAGGGCGTGATGCACCTGCTGGCGCCGCTCGACGGGCTGGCCGGCGCGCTGGAGGACGGCGCGCCGACCGGGTCGATCGGCAGCGTGCGGGTGTTCTCGACCCAGCGCGCGTGCCCCGTGTGCGGCACCAGCTACCCCGAGCTGGACCCGCGCATGTTCTCGTACAACAGCAAGCACGGCTGGTGCACGAGCTGCGTCGGCACCGGCCTGGCGCTGTCGCGCGAGCAGCGCAAGGCGTACGACGACTCGCGGCTCGGCGACGCCGACGACCGCGGCCGCGAGCAGGGCTTCCCGGCCGAGGAGCCCGAGGTCGAGGGCGTCGGCAGCGCGCCGTGCCCCGACTGCGAGGGCACGCGGCTCAACCCGATGGCGCGCGCGGTCAGCTTCGACGGCCGTGCGATCAGCGCCGTCGCGCGCGAGTCGGTGGCCGACGCGCGCCGCTGGATGGCGGACCTGCGCTCCGCCGGCCGGCTGAGCGAGCGCGAGGCCGGCATCGCGCGCGACGTGATGAGCGAGATCGCCAGCCGGCTCGGCTTCCTCGAGGACGTCGGGCTCGGCTACCTGACGCTCGACCGCGCCGCGCCGACGCTGTCGGGCGGCGAGGCGCAGCGCATCCGGCTGGCCGCGCAGCTCGGCAGCAGCCTGCAGGGCGTGTGCTACGTGCTCGACGAGCCGACCATCGGCCTGCACCCGCGCGACAACCGCGTGCTGCTCGATGCGCTGGACAAGCTCGGCGCGCAGGGCAACACGCTGGTCGTCGTGGAGCACGACGAGGACACGATCCGCCGCGCCGACCACGTGATCGATATCGGCCCGGGCGCCGGCAAGCGCGGCGGCCGGGTGGTGGCGCAGGGCACGGTCGCCGACCTGTCGCGCCACGACGAATCGACTACCGGGCGGCTGCTGGCGGCCCCGCTGGTGCATCCGTTGCAGGCGCGGCGGGCGGTGACGCCGGCCACTTCCTCGCTCGCCATCCGT
>JBLMVT010000039.1:0-3695 GCA_050256835.1 Betaproteobacteria bacterium
GGCCGTAATAATCGCCGTGGGCGTCAATACCGAAGGCCAGCGCGAGGTGCTGGGGCTGAAGGTCGGCGCCAGCGAAGCCGAGCCGTTCTGGACCGAGTTCCTGCGAAGCCTGAACCGTCGAGGTCTGCGCGGCGTCAAGCTTGTCATCAGCGACAGCCACGAGGGCATCAAGGCCGCGGCGGCCAAGGTCCTCAAGGCCACCTGGCAGCGCTGCCGTGTGCACTTCATGCGCAACGCCCTGGCGCACGCGGGCAAGACGCAGCGGCGCATGGTCTCGGCGGCGATAGGTACCGTCTTCGTTCAAGACTCTGCCGAGGCGGCGCGTGCGCAGTGGCGAACCGTGGCCGATCAGCTTCGAGGCAAGTTCCCCAAGCTCGGTGCGCTGATGGACGAGGCCGAGTGCGACGTGCTGGCGTTCATGACCTTCCCGCGTGCCCACTGGACGCAGATCTACAGCACGAACCCGCTGGAGCGACTGAACGCCGAGATCAAGCGGCGAACGAACGTCGTGGGCATCTTCCCCAACGACGCGTCGATCGTCCGCCTGGTCGGCGCAATGATGCTCGAGCAGAACGACGAGTGGTCGCTCAACCGGCGCTACATGCAGCTCGAGGGCCTGCAGACCGTCAGCGATACTGCACCCACTCGGCTGCCCGCCGTGGCTCGCTGAGTAACCGTGCACCTCAGCCTTCTCCGGGCTGTGGACCTACACCACGGGCTGGGACATGACCCATCCTCCCACCTTGCTTAAGTGCCTGATGCCTGTGATATGGAGCCGGGGGCGAACAGCGTCAGCGTCTCGGAGTCGGCGTATCGGTAATCAAACGCGGAGGCGAGGATATGGCCCGCGTCGCCGATGCCACGAATAGTGATCGCAAACGCTGCCGGCTGACTGTTTGGATAGAAGAAGCGGGCGCAGCCGTTCGCCGCCGATTCCGTCTTTCCAGATGAACGGCTCGCCGTCGCTCGCGATCGCTCCCACCACCTCGCCGAGCGAATTCACCGCGGTGGGTATCAAGGCCAGTGCGCCGAGCGCCATTGCGGTCGTTCCCTGTGTCGCGCTCCAGTGGAACCCGGCTTGCGCAGCCACGTGCCAACCGGTGCTGTCGACGTATTGCAGCGTGTCCACGCCGACGGCGTGCCCGTTCGCGCTGAAGGACCTGAATTCAGTCTTCTCCACGCAAGTGCAGATGCCACAGATGTCGGGTCGCGAAACGAGACCATGTCCAATCGATGTCACGACGCCGTGTGCGATGACGAAAGCGCCGCCCGGCGGAGCGTTCGTCGCTGCCCGCGCCGTGTTGACAAAGTCTGCTGGCTCAACTCGGCCCGTGAACCGCTATCCCCTCCCGGCGATTCGCCGGTGACACCGCTGCAATCCCGGCCATAAGCGGTCGCTGACTGAAGGCCGAGCGGTCAAGCAAGGCGCCCATACCTCGTTCCAGGCCCCGCAGTGACACAATCCCTCGCATGTCCGTCCGGCTGCCGCGGCTCCTGATTGCCTGGCTGGCGGCGGGCGGGCTGGCGCTGAAGGCAGCGGTGCCGCTGCTGGCCGCCACGGCCGCGCTGTTGCAGCGCGTTCCCGTCGCGCAGGTATGTACCCTGTACGGCGTCGCGACGGCCCAGCCGCAGCATGGCGCGCATCACCACCCGCATGGGCATCACCATGTGCAGCAGGGAGAGGGCGAACGCGGCGGGTCGCATTCGGCCGCGGACCACGGTCAGGACCATTGCGCCCTGACAGCGGTAGTGGCGATGGCGGTGGACCAGGCGGGGGCGCCACCGCCGGTGCCTCGCGGCCCCATTGTGGCGACGCCGCACCTTGGCGGCAATTGCGCGGTCCCGGACGACTGCGCGCTGTGGGTCGCGCGCCTCGAACACGGCCCCCCGGTTCGCGCCTGACCTCCTCGTCGTCGGCCGGCGGATGGCGTCGGCCGGTCCCTTCACGGTCGCCCGCCGTCGCCGAGCGCGTCGACGGGCGCCGCGCATCGAGACCCCTTCATGAAACCCTTCGCCATCTCGGCCGCCGTCGTGGTCGCCGCCAGCGTGCACCTGCCGGCGCTTGCTCACGGGTTCGTCGGCCAGCGCTTCTTCCCGGCCACGATCGCAACAGACGACCCGTTCGTCGCCGACGAGCTGTCCCTGCCGACCGTCTCGACGCAGAGGGTCGACTCGTCGGCAGAGCCACCGACGCGCCAGCGATCGATCGAGGCCGAATTCTCCAAGCGCATCACCAGCGACTTCGGCATCTCCCTGGGCGTGGCCCACCAGCGCATCAGCGCGCAGGGGCAGCCCGCGGTGAGCGGCTACGAGAACGTCGATCTCGGCTTCAAGTACCAACTGCACCGAAGCGAAGCGCACGAATCGCTCATAGCCGTCGGACTCGGCTGGGAGATCGGCGGAACCGGTAGCCGGGCGGTGCGCGAGCCGGTCAGCACCTTCACGCCCACGTTCTTCTTCGGCAAGGGCTTCGGCGACCTGCCCAACTCGTGGTCGTCGCTCAAGCCATTGGCGGTCACCGGCACCGTGGGCGTCGCGTTCCCGAGCCGCTCGAGCACCGTCACGACAAGCGTCGACCCGGACACGGGCGCAACCGCCTCGGACACCGAACGGCATCCGAACGTGCTCCAACTCGGGCTGGCGGCGATGTACAGCCTTCCCTACCTGCAATCGGCGGTGCGCGATGTCGGGCTTCGTGCGCCGCTCGATCGCATGATCCCGATCGTCGAGATCGCGCTCGAGCGGCCGCTCAACCGCGTCGAAAACCGTCGCGTCAAGGGAACCGTCAACCCCGGCCTGCTGTGGGCCGGGCGCCACGTGCAATTGGGGCTCGAGGCCATCGTGCCGATCAACCGGCGCAGCGGCCATGGGGTCGGAGCCGTGGTGCAGCTGCACTTCTTCCTCGACGACATCTTCCCGCGCAGCATCGGGCGTCCGCTGTTCGGAAGCGCGCCATGATGCGTTGGAGACTGCTCGGCGCCCCGATGGTCGCCGCCGCCGCGGCAGCGGTGCAGGCGCACGCCTTCCTCGACCATGCGGACCCGCGCGTGGGGAGCGCCGTCAAGGTCGCGCCGGCCGAGGTCAGCCTCTGGTTCTCCGAGGAGATCGAGCCGGCCTTCAGCAGCCTAAAGGTGCTCGACGCGGCAGGCCAGCGGGTCGACAAGGGCGACGCCCACGTCGACGTTGCAGAGCACGACGTGCTGCGGGTCTCGCTGCAGAGGCTCGGCGCGGGAGCCTACACCGTCGAGTGGCGCGTGGTGTCCGTGGATACGCACGTCACCGAAGGGAAGTTCGCCTTCCAGGTGCGGCCTTGAACGGCATCGAGCCCCTGGCGATCGCACGGGCGGTGCATATTGCAGCGAGCGTCGCGCTCGCTGGAGCTTTCGCCTTTTGGCTGCTGGTCCTGCCGCGTTCGACGCACGGGCCGGACGCCTTAGATGGGGCGATCGCCGTGCTCGAGCGCTGGCTCCTGGCGTGGTGCGGCGCAACGCTGACGGCGGCTGTTCTCTCGTGGCTGGCCTGGCTCGTTCTGACGGCCTCGGGCATGAGCGGCCTGCCCGTGCGTCAGGCTCTCGACACCGACGTGCTCGGCATTGTTTTGGGTCGCACGACCTTCGGCCAGGTGTGGACGGTCCGGCTTGCGTGCATGCTGGTGCTCGCCGTGTGCCTGATCGTGGCGCGAAAGTCCACCCGCC
>JBLMVT010000040.1:0-11696 GCA_050256835.1 Betaproteobacteria bacterium
CAGGTCGCCGGAGGCCTGCTGGTGGTCGCCACGGTGATGTGGCTCGGCCTGCGCAGGCGCTGAAGCCGGCACACCCCCCCCCCCGAAGCACCACATGCTGCCCCTCTCCGACCAGGACGCCCGCTGCCTTCGCGACGCGTCCGCGGCGGCCGATGCCGCCGGGATGCTGCAGCCCGAACAGCAGGCGCTCGTCCATCGGCGCGGCTGGCTGAAGATGCTGGCGCCGCTCGACCGCGGCGGAGCGGAACTGCCGTTGCCAGCCGCCGTGCGCATCGAGGAGGCCATTGCGGCGGCCGACGGCGGCGCCGGCTGGGTGGTCACGCTGTGCGCCGGCGCCGGCTGGTTCGCCGGCTTCCTGCCGCCGGCGCTGGCGCAGGAGATCCTCGACACGCCGGGGCTGTGCGTCGCCGGCAGCGGCGCCCCTTCGGGCTTTGCGGACCGTGACGGCTCGGGCTATCGCATCAGCGGCCAGTGGGGTCACGCCAGTGGCGCCCCGATAGCCACGCACTTCACCCTGAACGCGGTGCTCCGCGACGCCGGACGGCCGCTCCTGGATCCGGCCGGAGCTGCATGCATTCGCGCGTTCATCGTGCCGGCCGCGGAGGTCGAGATCGTGCCGACCTGGCACGCCATCGGCCTGCGGGCGACGGCCTCGCATGCCTTTCGCATCCGCGATCGATGGGTCCCCGCGAGCCACGGCTTCGACATCGACGCAGCGGCCGCCACGCATCCTGGCCCCCTCTACCGCTTCCCGTTCCTGCCGCTGGCGCTGGTGACGCTGGCGGCCAACCTCGCCGGCATGGCGCAGCACTTCGTCGAACTGGCGCGAATGCTCGTCGGCCAGCGCAGGCACCCGCTCGGCGAGGCGCGACTGGGCGACTCGGCGGGCGTTCGGACCATGCTGCGGCAGGCCGAGGATGCCCTCGCCGCCGCGCGCGATCGCTTCCACGCGCTGCTCGACGCGGCCTGGGCCCACGTGGAATCGGGCAGCGCCATCGGCGCGCCGGACACGCAGGCGTTGCAGGCGGCATCGCTGGCTCTCGTGCGCGCGGCGCGCGTCGCCGTGGACGGTCTGTACCCGCACTGCGGGCTGCAGGCGGCAGACCTGCGCAGCGAGATCAACCGCGTGTGGCGGGACTTCCATACGGCAACCCAGCACGCGCTGTGGTCGCTCGAGTTCGACGCGGCACCGTCTTTCGCGTGACTTTCCCGGAGTCGGGCTCAGATCGCGCGGCAGCCGCTTGACTCGCCTCAAGGCCGCGTGCCGGCTGTGCGGGCACAGTGCGCGGCATCGGGTCGAAGTCGGGGTCGCGTCGTGCAGGTTCGGTTCAGGCAATCCCTCCGGCGCGCGGCCTGCGCGGCGCTCGCGGCCGTGCTGTCCGCGCCGGCCTTCGCGACAGACCCGAAGCCCCCGCACGGCGCGCCCGCGAGGCCGCACGGCGCGGCGGTCACGGTCACGCCGGAGATGCTCGGCGCCGGCCAGGTCTCCAGCGGCGTCGTGCTGCCGCCGCTGCCTGCGGTCACGGGCAGCCGGCAGGCCCCGGTGCCTTCGTGGGGCAAGCCGCTGCCCTACCCGATCGTCATCGCCGACCGGCGCAACAACCGGCTGATCGAGGTCGCGCCCGACAAGCGCATCGTCTGGGAATTCCCGTCGCCGGACCTGAAGGTCTACCGCGGCAACGAGGACGTCAACTTCTCGCCCGACGGCCGGCTGCTGGCGGTGAGCGAAGAGGACAACTACGACGTCCACCTCGTCGACGTCGAGAAGCGCGCCGTCGTCTGGACCTTCGGCACGCCCGACACGCACGGCGGCGGCGACCTGCTCAACTTCCCCGACGACGCCCACCTGCTGGCCGACGGCAAGTTCCTCACCGCCGACATCCGCAACTGTCGCGTGCTGATCATCGACCCCGCAAGCCGTGCGATCACGACGCAGTGGGGCCGCACCGGGCAATGCCGCCACGACCCGCCGCGCTTTCTGGGCTACCCGAACGGCGCGACGCCGATGGACAACGGCGACATCTTGGTGAGCGAGATCACCGGCAGCTGGATCTCGCGCATCGCGCGCGACGGCGCCGTGCGCTGGAGCGTGCGCGCGCCGCAGGTGCGCTACCCGTCGGACGCGTTTCCGACGGTCGACGGCAAGCAGGTGATCGTGGCCGACTTCCGCAAGCCCGGCCGGGTCGTGATCTTCGACCCGGCGACCGGCAAGCCGACCTGGGATTACGCGCCCGCCGATGGCGACGGCATGCTCGACCATCCGTCGATCGCGCGCGAACTTCCAGACACCCACGACGTGCTCGTCGTCGACGACCTGCACGACCGCGTGATCGTGGTCGACCGCCGCACCAAGGACATCATCTGGCAATATGGCGTGACGGGCGTGAAGGGCCACGCGCCGGGCTACCTGAACTACCCGGACGGCGTCGACCTCGACGTGTTCCGCGACTGGCGCGCCCAGGCTCGCAAGCCCTGACGCGATCAGGCCTGCGGCGTGGCGTGAGCCCCACCGATCGGCGTGTAGGCGGCGCACCAGCCGTCGACCGAGACGACGCCCTCGACCACCGCGCAGGTCCCGGTGCCCGCGGCACCCGGCGTGAACTGGCGGCACGACGCGCAGTGCTGGCCGCCCCGGGGACGATCCTGGTACGCGAAGTCTTCCTTGCGAGCCTTCGCGGCGGCGGCCCTGTGCGCGTGGCCGGCGAGCGTGAGCAGCGCGAGACCGGTGCTCGCGCGCCGCAGGCGAGCCAGAAGTTGGCGACGAGTGAGTTGCATGATGTGACCCGAGATGAGCGGCGCTAGAACGCGAACCAGCCGAGCAGCAGCCAGGTGTCGTTGTCGCCGGCGTTGCGGCCGAAGCCGTCGTAGTTGCGGCTCGCGCCATTGAACTTGCGATAGCCGGTGTACTGCAGCGAGACGCGCCGGTCGCGCCACGGCAGCCAGTTCAGCTCGACGATCCAGGCCGAGCTGTCGGGGCTGCCGTTGGCACTGCCGTCGACCGGCTCGCCAGCGGGGTACAGGCCGGCGTCGCTGTCGCCGTGGATGCGCTGGTGGCCCAGCGTGATGCCGTAGCGGGTGCGCCAGTAGTACGTCAGCTTCGCGCTCAGGGTGTCGAGCCGGTCGCGCGGGTTCGCCGCCGCGCCGGCCGCGAAGCTGCCGTCGAGCGCCTGCCGCTCGCGGATCGCCTGGACCTGCGCGCTGAGGCGGTGCGTGTCGGTCACGTACTGGTATTGCGCATCGAGGGCGACGTCGCGGAAGCCGTCCGTCGGCCCCAGCGGCTGCAACGGGTCGGGGAACCTGCGCGCATCGAGGCCCTGCGCGCCGAGCATGGCCGAGTGCGTGCCGCCGCCCCACTCGCGCTGCAGGGCGAGGCGCCAGTACGGGGCGGTGCCGTCGAGCCGCGCCGCGCTGCTGCGGTCGACGCCGGCGCGCAGCACCGAGAGCGCCTTGTCGGCCGTGCGGTAGGCGCCCAGCTCGGCATACAGCGTGCGGTTCCACAGCGAGTAGGCGGTCAGCCCCGCGACCTGCTGCGCCAGCCCTTCCTGCAGCAGCGTGGACGCGGCCGGCGCCGGCGCCACGCTCGAACTGGCGAACGGAAAGCCCCAGACCGCGGTCGAGTTGTAGATGTCCGAGACGCCCGGGCTGTTGTTCAGGCTCAGGCCGAACTGGACGTCGAGCGCATCGCCGCGCAGACGCTGCGCGAGGCGCAGGTCGACGTTGTCGACCTCGCTGTGGTGCTCGATGCCGTCGTAGGACCACTGCACGAAAGCGCCCGCGTGCTCGCTGATCCGCCCGGCAAGCAGCAGGCTCGCCTGCTGCAGCGCCAGTTCGTCCTGGCGGGTAAACGCCGCCGCGCCCGCGCCGCCGACGCGGGCGACGTGCGTGACCGACGCCTGCACGAAAGCGGCCAGCGGGACGATCGGCGGCGGCGTGTCCCTGTCGAACGACAGCAGCGGACGCGCGTCGCCTTTCAAGGGTTGCCGCAGCGTGTAGCCGCCGAGCTTGAACTGGCGGCCGACGCTCGTCAGCTCCGGCCAGCTGACGTGGCAGGCCACGCACTCGAAGCCCGTCTGCCGCGCGAAGCTCGGAACGGCTTGCGCTGTTTCGAACGGTCCGAGCGACGCCATGACGAGGCAGGCCGCGCCGCACGCCAGCCGGGCAGGATCCATCGCCGGTGACCTTTCACGAGGAGGTAATCCCGGTCATCGGTCTTCGCTGTCGGGCCCCTCGTCGGCGTCGTCGCCCGCGGCCACGTCGATGCGGCCGTACAGCCCGTGCGCCTCGTCGGCGGGGCCGGCCGCGAAGAACAAGGTATCGACCGGCTGGTTCACGAACCCGCTGCCGAACGCGATTCCCCACAGGCCGTCGATGCGGATCGCGCGATGGTCGGTGCCCCTGAGCCGGCCGACGAACTCGCCGCTGGCGATGTCGTACGCGTTGATCGTGCCGTCGCCGAAGTTGCCGATCAACAGGCGGCCGGCGAACTTGCCGAAGCCGGCCGGGGCCAGCGCCATGCCCCACGGCGCATTGAGCCGGCCGCGCGAGGCGACGCGCCGGATCAGGTGGCCGTTCGGATCGAAGACGTTGACGAAGCCGAGCCCGGGGCCCTTCACGTCGTCGTGCCGGTCTGCGTCCTGCTTGGCGTACGAGACGTAGATGTCGCCGTTGATCGCCTGCAGCCCGAACGGTGCGAACCCCGCGGGCAGCGACGGGTCGCTGAACGCCCCGGCGGGCAGCGTCACCGGCTTGAAGCCGGCGTCGAAGACGTCGATCCTGCCGTTGTGGAAGTCCGATGCGTACAGCAGGCTGCCGCTGCCGCCCGCGCTCAGCGCCAGGCCCTTGTAGACGGCGCCGGTGGTCTTCGAGTTGTCGACCACGCGCACCGCATGGGTGGAGATCGGCGACTCGATGTTCGGTGCCCACCCGGCGATGCCGCCGTCCTCGCTGGCGAAGATGAACTTGCTCGGCCCCGACAGGCCGCCGCTCGAGACGACGAACCCGGTCGAGCCGTTGAACACGATGCCGGTCGGGTTGCCGCCGCCGAAGGCGTCGCCGGCGGAGGGGATCTGGACCACGAGCGGGACGGCGTTGCCGCCGCCGTCGTAGAGCGTCGCGACGCCGGCCCCGTTGTCGGCCACCCAGACCGGGCCGAACGGGTTGAACGCCACCCCCCAGGCGTTGACGAGGTTGGCGTCCTGGTGCGCGGCGGCCACGAATCCGTCGGACACGAGATTGCGCTGCTGGTAAAGCGACCCCGCGGCCTGCGCTGCGGGAGCGGCCACGAGGGCGAGTGCGACGAACAGCGCAGAGCAGGCGCGGAAGCCACGGATCGGGATTGCATTCATGGGCGACTCCTGAAAGGACGAACGAGACGGCGGTGCACGGCCCGGCAGATGCAAAGGGCAAGCGGTGTATGCCGGTGCCGTGGCCACCGGTTCACCGCCTGCGCGACCTGCGAGCGCAGGCGCGCGAGCGCTCCGGCAGCGGACTGCGCCGGACGGCGTCGACTCGACCGCGCGCGGGTCAGGTGAGCAGCATGGCCACCACGCCCGTCAGGAAGACGCCGTCGAAGGTGGCGGCGCCACGGATCGACGCGCGCGCGGGGCCGATCGGGCTCGTGCCGCGTCAAGCCGCCGCGCCGGCGCTGCACGCAGCGGCCACGTGCGGCGTCACGCCTTGCGCTCGCTCAAGCCTGCACCGCGTACGGTTCCTACAGTCGCAGCGTCCGGAAGGAGCGCTGATGACGACGCACCGGCTCGCCTCGGCGCGCCGCCTGCTGAAGAAGGCCGGCCCGTTCCTCGGGATGGGCGTGTTCGCCCTCTCGCTCTGGGTCCTGCAGGACTGGCTGCGTGCGCAACGCTACTCGCAGCTGCGCGCTGCCCTGTCGGCCATCCCACCCTCGGCCTTGGGCCGGGCCGCGGTGCTGACCGCGCTCGGCTACGCGGTGCTGGTCGGCTACGACCTGCTGGCGCTGCGCTTCGTCGGCCGGCGCGTGCCGGGAGGGTCGGTGGCGGCGACCGCCTTCATCGCCAACGCGCTCGGCAACAACTTCGGCAACACGCTCATCACCGGCACCGCGGTGCGCTTCTGGACGTACACCTCCGCCGGCCTGTCGGCGCCGGAGATCACCAAGGTGGTGCTGTTCTGCAGCGGTGGCTTCTGGCTCGGGTTCCTGTTCGTCGGCGGGCTGGCGTTCGTCATCGATCCGGCGGTCCTGCCCGCGGCGCTGCACTGGGCCGGCGACACGACGCGGCCGCTCGGCATCGCGCTGCTCGCCCTGCTCGCCGCCTACCTCGTGCTCACTGCCCTGCCGGCGATCCGCGGACGCCCGCTCGCGCTGGGCGCGCGGACCCTCGAGCTGCCCTCGCCCGTGCTCACCCTCGGCCAGGTCGCCGTCGCCACGTGCGACCTCGGCCTGACGTGCGCCGTGTTCCACGCCCTGCTTCCGGCCGCGGCCGGCGTCGGCTTCGCGCACGCGGCGGCCGCGTTCCTCGTCACTCTCGTGGCCGGCAACCTGAGCCTCGTCCCCGGCGGGCTCGGCGTGTTCGAGTCGGCGGTCGTCCTGCTGCTCGGAGTGCGCGTGCCGGCGGCTGGGCTGGCGGCGGCGCTGCTCGCGTTCCGCGGCGTGTACTTCGTCGCGCCGCTGTTCGTCGCCGCCGCGCTGCTGGGGATGCGCGCCGGCGCGCCGCTGCTGCCCGCCTTGCGCGGCCGGGCCGCGAGCGGAACGCGCTCGCTGGTCGCGCTCGCGCCGCCCATCCTGGCGGCGCTGGTGTTCGTCGCCGGGGCGCTGCTGCTCCTGTCGGGCTCGACCCCGGCCGCCGCGGGCCGGCTCGAGCACCTCAGTCACGTGCTCGCACTGCCCGTGATCGAGGCCTCCCATTTCCTCGCGAGCCTGGTCGGTGCGGCGCTGCTGCTGCTCGCCCGCGGCTTGCAGCGCCGCCTCGACGCCGCCTGGCACCTCGCGCTCGCGCTGCTTGGCGCCGCGGCCGTTTTCTCGCTCGCGAAGGGCCTCGACTACGAGGAGGCGACCGTGCTCGGCCTGGCCGCAGCCCTGCTGCTGCCATCGCGCCGCCAGTTCCACCGCCGCTCGTCGCTGCTCGGAGAGCCCTTCAGTGCGGCGTGGACGGCCGCCATCGCGATCGTGCTCGGCACGTCGGTCTGGCTGGTGCGCTTCGCCAACCGCCACGCGCTGCACGCGGGCGTGTCGTGGTGGGACTTCACACTGCACGGCGAGGCGGCGCGCTCGCTGCGCGCGGCCGTGGGAGCGGTATCGCTCGCCGGCTTGTTCGCCCTGTACCGGCTGCTGCGCCCGATGCACCCCGTCGTCGCCGCCGCCTCGGCCGAGGACATCGAGCGTGCGCGACCGATCGTCGAGCGCTCGCCTGCCACTTACGCCAACCTCGTGCTGCGTGGCGACAAGGCGCTGCTGTTCAGCGCGGCGCGTGATGCCTTCGTGATGTACGGCCGCAGCGGGCGCAGCTGGGTCGCGATGGGCGACCCGGTCGGCGCGCCCGAGGGCCAGCGCGAGCTGCTGTGGCGCTTCCGCGACCTGTGCGACCGCTTCGATGGCTGGTGCGTGTTCTTCGAGGTGAGCGAGACGCGGCGCGCGGACTACGCAGAGCTCGGCCTGGCCCTGACCCCGCTGGGCGAACAGGCGCGAGTCGACCTCGCGCGCTTCGACCTCGAGCAGCCGCGGCACGGCGAGCTGCGCCGCAACCGCGCGCGACTGCTGCGCCGCCACTGCCGCTTCGAGATCGTGCCGCGCGAGGCCGTGCCACGACTCATGCCGGCGCTGACCGAGGTCTCCGACGCCTGGCTCGCGCGCAAGGCCACGCACGAGAAGGGCTTCTCCAACGCGTCCTTCGACGCGCGCTATCTCGAGCAGTTTCCGGTGGCGGTGGTGCGCGACGGCGAGCGCATCGTCGCCTTCGCCAACCTCTGGCTCGGCGCAGGCTTGCACGAGCTGTCGGTCGACCTGATGCGCCACCTGCCGAGCGCGCCGAACGGCACGATGGACCTGCTGTTCTGCGAGCTGCTGCTGTGGGGCCGGGCGCAGGGCTTTCGCTGGTTCGACTTCGGCATGGCGCCGCTCGCCGGGCTGGAGCGACAGCGCGAGGCACCGCTGTGGCGCCGCGTCGGCACGCTGCTGTACCGGCACGGCGAGCACTTCTACAACTTCGAGGGCCTGCGCCGCTACAAGGCGAAGTTCGATCCGGTCTGGCGCCCGCTTTACCTCGCCTCGCCGGGCGGGGTGGCGCTGCCGGCCATCCTCGTCGACGTCGCGGCGCTGATCGCGGGCGGCGTCGCGGGCATCGTGACCCGGCACGGCATTCGCACCTGAGCTCGCATGGGACGCCTGCTGAGCCCCTTCGTGCTGGTGCTGAGCGCCATCGTCGCGGCCGGGTATGCCTACGTCGCCTGGCGGCTCGCGGCCGGCATGCCGGCGCGGGCCGCGCTCGCGCTGCCTTTCCTCATGGTCTGGGCGGTGCCCGTTGTCTACTGGGTCGGCGAGCGCGAGAGCGCGCACCCGGCCGACGAGCTGGTGCACGCGGCGAGCTACCTGTGCATGGGCTGGCTCAACTTCGTCGTACTGCTCGCGCTGCTGCGCGACGGGCTGCTGCTCGTGGCGGGCGCGCTCGATGCCAGCCGGGTGCACGCGCTGCTGAACGACGCCGGACCGCCGTCGGTCTTCGCCGGTGCGTTCGTCGCCCTCGCAGCCGGCGCGGTGCTGGCGCTGCGCGGCCCGCACCTGCGGCAGGTGACCATCCCCGTCGAAGGCCTGCACCCCGCGCTGGAAGGACTGCGCATCGTGCAGATCAGCGACCTGCACGTCGGCCCGACCATCGGCGAGCGCTACGTGCGCCGCGTGGTCGAGATGAGCAACGCGGCGCGGCCCGAGCTGGTCGTGCTCACGGGCGACATCGTCGACGGCCCGCCGGAGCGGCTCGCCCGCCACGTCGCGCCGCTCGCCGAGCTGACCGCGCGGCACCCGCCCATCTTCGTCCTCGGCAACCACGACTGCTACGCGGGCGCCGAGCGCTGGATCGCGCACTTCCGGGCGCTCGGCATGCGAGTGCTGCTCAACGAGCACCTGGTGTTCGAGCGGGCCGGCGCAACCGTGCTCGTCGGCGGCGTGGTCGACCCGGCGCTTCGCGCGTCCGATCCCTCGCTCGCTCCGCGCCCCGACCTCGCGGCCGGCCCGCGCAGCGGCGCGGCACTGCGCATCCTGCTCGCCCACAACCCGGCCATCGCGCCGCTCGGCGAACGGGCGGGCTTCGACCTGCAGCTGTCGGGGCACACGCACGCGGGCCAGTTCTTCCCCTGGACGCTCGCGGTGCGGCTGGTGCACGCCCCGCACGTGGCCGGCCTGTCACGGCAGGGCGCGATGTGGGTTTACGTCAGCGCCGGCACCGGGACCTGGGGCCCGCCGGTTCGCTTCGGCTCCGAGCCAGAGCTCACCGTGCTGCGGCTCGTGCGCGCTGCCGCCGGATGATCATGGCCGACGAGGCCGCGGCCGTGGTCGGACGCTCGGCTCAGTGGCGCCGGCCGGTCTTCGCGTAGGTGCCGACGAGCTCGGCGTGCGCCAGGACGTGCCCGCGCATCGCGCGCTCCACGTCGGCCTTCCTCGCCTCGCCCAGGTCGCCGAGCGGCGCATCGAGCGCGTAGAGCTTGAAGAAATAGCGGTGCCGACCGACCGGCGGGCACGGGCCGCCGTAGCCGGTGCGCTGCCAGTCGTTGCGACCCTCGCGCGTGCCCGCCGGCAGCGGTCGGCCGCTCTCGGGCAGGCCGCTGGCGGTGGCCGGCAGGTCGTACAGGACCCAGTGCACCCACGTCATGCGCGGCGCGGCCGGGTCGGGGGCATCGGGATCGTCGACGATCAGCGCGAGGCTGCGCGTGCCCCGCGGCAGGTCGCGCCAGTCCAGCGGCGGCGCGACGTCCGCGCCCTCGCAGGTGTGGCGCGCCGGGATGGCGCCGCCGTGGACGAATGCGCTCGTGGTCAGCTCCATGCGTATCTCCCTGGAAGAGGGCCTCGGCCGCGATTGTGGCGAGCGCGCGCCGGCCTCAGTACGTCGCCCGCCCGCCCGACAGGTCGAACACCGCGCCGGTGGAGAACGAGCAGTCGTCGGAGGCGAGCCAGGCGACCAGCGCTGCCGCCTCGGCGGGTTCGAGGAAGCGCCCCATCGGGATCTTGGCGCGCATGTACTCGATGTGCGCAAGTGTCATGCTGTCGAACATCGCCGTCTTCGCCACCGCGGGCGTGATGGCGTTGACCAGCACGCCGTGCGTCGCCAGCTCCTTGGCCAGCGACTTGGTGAGCGCGATCAGGCCGGCCTTCGACGCGCTGTAGTGCGAGGCGTTGGGGTTGCCTTCCTTGCCGGCGATCGAGGCGATGTTGACGATGCGCCCCCGGCCGCGCCCGATCATGTGCGGCACGACCGCGCGGCACACGAGGTAGGGCGCGACCAGGTTGACCTCGAGCGTGCGCCGCCACACGGCCGGCTCCAGCTCCCAGGTCGGCGCGTTGCCCCCGGTGATGCCGGCGTTGTTGACCAGGACGTCGATCTGCCCGTGCGCGGCGAGCGTCGACGCCGCGGAGGCGGCGACCTGCGCCTCGTCGGTCAGCTCGACGACGGCCGTGCTGACCCGGCCGCGCGCGCGCAGCTCGGCGGCGCAGTCGGCCAGCGTCGCCGCGTTCGCATCCCACAGCGCGACCGCCGCGCCGCTGTCGAGCAGCCGTTCGGCGATCGCGCGGCCGATGCCCTGCGCGCCGCCGGTGACGACGGCGACGCGACCGCCGAGGTCGATGCGGTTCATCGCGCCAGCCCGCGCAGCGCCGCGCCGGCGTCGGGACCGGCCGCGCAGTCGTCGATGTACTGGCGGACGATCGAGTCGAAGTCCGGGTCGCTCGCGAGCCCGAGCCGCGCCGCGCGAGTCGCGCTTGCCGCACCCGGCCAGTTGGCGACGATGCCGGCGATGCGCTCGTCGCGCTCGAACCGCACGCGCTCGCGCACCGCCCTGCCGGCGACGCGCTCGAGCGCGTCGAGCATGTCGGCGACGCGCACGTTGAGCGCGGGCAGGTTGAGCGCCAGCCGCCCGCCGAAGGCCTCGCGGCTCGCCTCGTAGACGGCGACGAGCGCGTCGATCCTGCGCGCCGCCCACGACACCGGGCGCGCCACCCCGGGCGACACCGGGCACACCGCCTCCACGCCGGCCAGCGGCTCGCGCACGATGCCGGAGAAGAACGACGAGGCCGCCGCGTTCGGCCGCCCGGGCCGCACGGTGACCGTCATCAGCCGCGCGGCGCGGCCGTCGAGGTAGCCCTTGCGCGTGTAGTCGGCGACCAGGTACTCGCACACCAGCTTGTGCGTGCCGTACGAGGTCTGCGGCGCGGGCAGGGTGTCGTCGGCGACGACGGCCGGCAGCGGCGCCGATGCATCGGGGCCGAACACCGCCACGGAGCTGGCGAACACCAGCCGCGACGGCGCGCCACCGGCCGCCGTGCGGGCGCGCAGCGCGTCGAGCAGCCCGCGCGTGCTGTCCAGGTTGGAGCGCAGCCCGAGGTCGAAGTCCAGCTCGCACTCGCCCGACACCGCCGAGGCGAGGTGGAACACGCCGTCCAGCGGCTCCTCGCGCAACGCCGCGCACTGCGCGAGCAGCGGCCCGGTGCGCACCTCGACGCGCGCGTCGGCCTGCAG
>JBLMVT010000041.1:0-14023 GCA_050256835.1 Betaproteobacteria bacterium
CGCGGTCGTAGGTCAGGTTCTCGTACAGCTCGGCGGTCGCAGGGAAGGCGCCGAGCACGGCGTCGCGCGCCTGGGCCGGCAGTTCGGCGTCGGCCAGCAGCGCGGCGACCTGCCCGACCAGCGCGCGGTACTGGTCGGCGCCGACCCCCGGCGCCGCGACGGTCTCGATGCGCTCGAGCAGCCGTGCCAGCGCGATCAGGTTTTCGAGCCGGGTCTTGACCGAGGCGGTGAGCGCGGGCGACATGAACGACATCCTGCGAGGCGATGTATTGGACATGCGGACGCCGGCGCGGGTTTCAACCGCGTTCGCGGTGCCGCGGGGGTGACAGCAGCGACCGCGCCGGCGCTGGCACACTGCGGGTAGGAGCAGCCCAGGACCCCATCCTCGTGAACCCCACCCTCGCCCCCACGCCGCTGATCGACAGCGACCACCCCGCCGTCGCCGACTTCGCGCGCCGCCACGCCGAAGGCGCCGACGAGCGCGAGCGCGCCGTCGCGCTCTACTACGCCGTGCGCGACGGCTTCCGCTACGACCCGTACCGCATCGACCTCTCGCCGCAAGGCATGCGCGCCAGCGGCGTGATCGCGGCCGGCTACGGCTGGTGCGTGCCCAAGGCCGCGCTGCTCGCCGCCGCCTGCCGCGCCGTCGGCATCCCGGCGCGCGTGGGCTACGCCGACGTGCGCAACCACCTGAGCACCGAGCGCATGCGCCAGCTGATGCAGACCGACCTGTTCCTCTGGCACGGCTACGCCGACATCCTCCTCGACGGCACCTGGCGCAAGGCGACGCCGGCCTTCAACATCGAGCTGTGCGAGCGTTTCGGCCTGCTGCCGCTCGAGTTCGACGGCCGCGAGGACTCGATCTACCACCCCTACGACCGCGCCGGCAACCGCCACATGGAATACGTCCACCAGCGCGGCGCCTTCGACGAGATGCCGCTGGCCGCGATCGTCGCCGACTTCGAGGTGCACTACCCGCGCTGGCTGGCAGGAGCGAAGGCGGCCGAGGCCGCCAGCTTCGACGCCGACGTCGAGCGCGAGACGCGATGAGCGCCGTGCCCGACGGCTACGCGCCGCTGGCGCTGCCCGGCGAGTTCATCGGCGTCAACGGGCCGCTCTACCTGCGCCACGAGGGCGCATCGGTGAAGCTCGGCTTTCGCGTCGAGCGGCGCCACACCAACCCGCTGGGCATCTGCCACGGCGGCATGATGGCGAGCTTCTGCGACATGCTGCTGCCAATCACCATCCACCGCAAGAGCGACGTCGGGCTGCGCTTCGTGCCGACCATCAGCCTGCAGCTCGACTATCTGGCGCCGGCACCCGAAGGCGCCTGGGTCGAGGGCGAGGGCGAGGTGCTGCGCGTGACGCGCTCGATGGTGTTCGCGCAGGGGCTGGCGACGGCCGACGGCACGCCGGTGGCGCGCGTCAGCGGCGTGTTCAAGATCGGGCCGGCGATTCCGGGGCTGGGGGGCTGAGTTTCGCTTCGCGGCGATCTCCGATGAGCGGCGCGCGATCGGGCCGCCGGGGCGCTCTGCGCAGCGAAGTAAAGGAGGAGGCTCGGGCGCAGCCGGCCCGGGGGACATGAGCGAAGGCGGGTACCCGATGGCCTCGGCCCGCTCGGTTCACCTGCCTCAGTGCGCCCCGTCGCCCACCACCGGCGCCGCATGGCGCGGCTTGCGGATCAGCAGCAGCAGCGGGATCGAGACCAGCGTCAGCACCATCATCAGCCGGAAGTCCGACATGTAGCCGATCATCGCCGACTGGCGCTCGATCTCGCCGGCCAGCGCGGCCAGCGCGCGTCCGCCGTCGGCGCCCTGCGGCAGCGCGTGCAGCAGCGGGTTGTAGAGGTTGACGTACTCGGTCAGCTGGGCGTGCGCGGCGGCGGCGCGATGCGCGAGCACCACTTGCGACAGCGAGATGCCGACGCTGCCGCCGATGTTGCGCAGCAGGCTGAAGATCGGCGTGCCCTGGTTGCGCAGCGCGGGCGCCAGGGTGGCGAACGTGGCGGTGCTGAGCGGCACGAAGGTGAAGCCGATGCCCAGCCCCTGCACGAAGCCGGAGACCACGACGATGCGGCTGCCCATCTCGAGGTTCATGCCGGTCATCTGCCACAGCGCCAGCGCCATCAACGCGAACCCCGTGCCCATGATCAGCCGCACGTCGACGACGCGCAGCAGCCGGCCGACCAGCATCATCGCCAGCATCGTGCCGACGCCGCGCGGCGCCGTCACCTCGCCGGTGTCGACCACCGGATAGCCGAGCAGGCCCTGCAGCATCGTCGGCAGCAGGGCCATCGTGCCGTACAGGATGACGCCGACGATGAAGGCGAACAGCAGACCGGTGAGGAAGTTGCGGTCGTGCAGCAGCGCGCGGTCGAAGAACGACGGGCCGGCGACCGTCGCCGTGTGCACGGCGAAGAAGGCGAACGCCGCCAGCGCGCCGGCCGCGTAGAACTGGATCTCGAGCGAGCCGAACCAGTCCTGCTGCTCGCCGCGGTCGAGGAACAGCTGCAGCAGGCCGATGGCCAGGCTCAGCGTGGCGAAGCCGAACAGGTCGAGCCGTTCGCCGCGCGGCCGGCTCTCGGGCAGGAAGCGCGCGATGCCGTACAGCGCGAGCAGACCGACCGGCAGGTTGATGTAGAAGACCCAGCGCCAGTCGTAGTTCTCGGTCAGCCAGCCGCCGAGCATGGGCCCGAGGATCGGGCCGACCATGATCCCCGCGCCCCAGATCGCCATCGCCTGGCCGACGCGCTCCTTCGGGTTGATGTCGAGCAGCACGGCCTGCGACAGCGGCACCAGCGCCGCGCCGAACAGGCCCTGCAGCAGCCGAGCCGCGACGATCTCCCACAGCGACCCGGCCATGCCGCACAGCGCCGAGGCGAGCGTGAAGCCGACGACCGAGGCGAGGAAGACGCGGCGCCGGCCCCATTGCCCGCACAGCCAGCCGGTGACCGGCGTGGCGATCGCCGCGGCGACGATGTAGGAGGTCAGCACCCAGGTGATCTGGTCCTGCGAGGCCTGCAGGCTGCCCTGCATGTGCGGCAGCGCGACGTTGGCGATCGTCGTGTCGAGCGCCTGCATGATCGTCGCCAGCATGATCGCCAGCGTGATCATCCCGCGGTGCGCCACCGCCTGCGGATTCACGCCGCGGCCTCGCCCGTCTCGTCGCCCAGCGCCAGCAGCTCGAGGCGCACCTTGCGCAGCAGCGCGACCAGCTGCGTGCGCTCGGCCGCGCTCAGGCCGGCGGTCGCGCGCGCGGTGAGCTGGTCGCCGAGCCCGAGCGCAGCGTCGAGCGCCCTGGCCGCGCGCGGCTCGAGCCGCACTTCGTTGACGCGGCGGTCGCCCGTAGCGGCGCGACGCCGCAGCCAGCCGGCCGCCTCCATGCGGTCGCACAGCGTCGTCACCGCCATCGCGCTCACGCCCAGGCGTTCGGCCAGCGCGGCCTGCGACAGCGCGGCATCGGCCGGCTGGGGAGCGAGCACGGCGAGCAGCCGGCACTGCGCGCGCGACAGCCCGAGGCGCCGGCGCGCCAGCGCGTCGAAGCGGTCGCCGTACAGCTTGGCCACCTCGACGACGAGGAAGCCGAAGCGCCGCGTCAGGTCGGTCGTCGCCATGGCTGGCAAATTGTAAATATGTTTACGATTCGGACTCCGCTAAGCTGCGCCACGATGCGTGACCTGATCGCCCTGCTCGTCGACCACGGCGTGCTCATCGTCTTCCTCGTCACGCTGGCGGCGCGCATCGGTGTTCCCGTGCCGGCCTCGCCGCTGCTGGTCGTCGCCGGCGGCATGGTCGTCGCCGACCGCATGTCACTCGCCGCGACGGTGGCGGCGTCGGTGCTCGCCAACGTGCTGGGCGACGGCGCCTGGTTCCAGGCCGGCCGCCGCTGGGGCCACCGCGTGATGCGGCTGTTGTGCCGCATCTCGCTGTCGCCCGACTCGTGCGTGCGGCAAAGCGAATCGCTGATCGCGCGCTGGGGCGGCAGCTCGCTGGTCGCCGCCAAGTTCCTGCCCGGCATCTCGGTCGTCGCCGCGCCGATGGCCGGCGCGCTGGCGATGCCGGTGCCGCGCTTCCTCGCCTACGCCGTGGTCGCCGGCGCGATCTGGACCGGCCTGTACCTCGCGCTCGGCGCCGTCTTCAGCGATCAGATCCAGCGCGTGCTCGACATCATGGCCGACACCGGCACCGTCGCCGGCGTCGTGCTGCTGGCGGTGCTGGCCGTGCTGCTCGCGCTGCGCTGGTGGCGCCGGCGCGGCGCGCTGCGCGACGCGGCGATGGCGCGCATCACCGCCGACGAGCTGCGCGAGCTGATCGCCGGCGGACACGAACCGGTGATCGTCGACGTGCGGTCGGCCGCCGGCACGCAGATCGACCAGCGCCGCCTGCCCGGCGCGATCGCGCTGCCGCTCGAGGAGATCGAGCGCCGCGCCGTCACCCTGCTGCCGCGCGACCGCGACATCGTGCTGTATTGCAGCTGCCCGAACGAGGTCTCGGCCGCGCGCGCGGCGCGCCTGCTCGCCGACCTCGGCTTCCACCGCGCGCGCGCGCTGGCCGGCGGGCTCGACGGCTGGATGGCCGGCGCCGCGGCGCGTTGACGCGCCCGGCGCGCCGGCTCAGAGATCGCGCGTGAACGTCTCCGGATCCGGCCGGTCGCGCCGCGGCGGCCTGTGGCTGCCGACCGTGCCGACATTGATGCAGCACACGGGCAGCTCGCCGTCGGCGAGCGCGAACAGCTCGCGCAGCCGCGGCGAGGTCATCGCGCGCCCGCTGGTCAGCCCGGCGCCGTAGCCCATCGCGTGGGCGGCGAGCAGCAGGTTCTGGATCGCCGCGCCGAGCGACACCAGCCGCTCGGCGGCCGGCACGTCGGGGTCGTCCGGCCCGCCCCGCGCGACAGCCAGCAGCAGCAGCGGAGCGCGGTGCGCCTTCTCGCGCGCCGCCTCGATCTGCGCCGGCGTGGCGGCGGGGTCGCGGTCGACGAGCGCGAGCGCGAACGCCTCGGCGAGCCGGTGACGCTGCCCGGTCGGCACGACGACGAAGCGCCACGGCGTCAGCAGGCCGTGGTCGGGCGCCGCGGCGGCCGCGGCGAGCAGCGTGCGCAGCTGTTCGGGCGTCGGCCCGGGCGCGGCCAGCCGCTTCGGCGAGACGTTGTGTCGCGACGCGATCAGCGTCAGCGCGAAGTCCTCGGCATCGTCGGCGGGCGTTTCCACGCGCGGGCCTGCCTCAGAACCGCTTCATCAGCCCGAGCATGCGCCGCGCCAGCGGCCGGTACGGCGGCAGGAACAGCGCCATCGCGTTGAGCCGCGATTGCCGGAACACCGGCGTGAGCTTGCTGAAGGTGTCGAAACCCCACTGCCCGTGGTAGTGGCCCATGCCCGACGCCCCGACACCGCCGAACGGCAGGCTGTGCTGCGTCACGTGGAGCAAGGTGTCGTTGACCGTCACGCCGCCGGCCGGCATCGTGCGCAAGGCCTGCTCGACGCGCGCGCGGTCGCGGTCGAACCAGTAGAGCGCCAGCGGGCGCGGCCGCGCGTTGACGAAGGCGATCGCGTCCTCGACGCGGTCGTAGCCGAGCAGCGGCAGCACCGGTCCGAAGATCTCCTCGCGCAGCACGCCGCAATCGGCCGGCGGATCGACCAGCAGGACGGGCGCGAGGCGGTGGCGCGCATCGTCGCGCGCCGCGCCGTCGAACAGCGACTCGACGCGCGCGCCGCGCGCGGCGGCCTCGTCGACGTCGCCGGCCAGCCGGCGGTACTGCCGCTCGTTGACGATGCTGCAGTAGTCGGCGTCGGCCAGGCCGGCCGGGTAGCTGCGGCGAGCCTGGCTGCGCGCGGCCTCCACGAACGCCGCAATGTTCTCGCGCGGCAGCAGCACGTAGTCGGGCGCGATGCAGGTCTGGCCGGCGTTGAGCAGTTTGCCGGCCAGGATGCGCTCCACCGCGTGCGCCAGCGGGTAGCCGGGGGCGACGATCGCGGGCGACTTGCCGCCCAGCTCCAGCGTCACCGGCGTCAGGTTGGCAGCGGCGGCGGCCATCACCTTGCGGCCGACCGGCGACGAACCGGTGAACAGCAGGTGGTCGAACGGCAGCGCGCTGAACTGAGCCGCGACCTCCGGGCCGCCGGTGACGATGCAGACCTCGTCCTGCGAGAAGGCTTCGGCGCACAGGCGCTGCAGCAGCGCCGAGAAACCGGGCGTGAACTCGGACATCTTCACCATCACCCGGTTGCCTGCGGCCAGCGCCGCCACCAGCGGGCCGACGGCCAGGAACAGCGGGTAGTTCCACGGCACGATGATGCCCACCACGCCGAGCGGCTGCGGCAGCACCTGGGCGCGTGCCGGCTGGAACCACTTGCCGACGCCGGCGCGGCGCGGCTTCATCCAGCGTGGCCCGTGGCGCAGCGCGACCTTGACCTCCTCCAGGCTGGGCCAAACCTCGGCGAGTTCGGTCTCGATCGCCGGCCGGCCGCCGAAATCGGCATCGATCGCCCGGCCGATCGCGGCCTCGTTGTCGACCAGCAGGCGGCGCAGCCGACGCAGGCGATCCGCGCGTTCCTCCCAGCCGGGGTACGGTGCCGCGGACCAGGCGGCGCGTTGGCGCTCGAAGGCGAGCGACAGGTCGATGGGGCCGTCTTGCAGCTTCATGCGCGCATCGTAGGTCCGCCGGGCGGGCATGGGTGGAGTGCTTACCTCACTCGATGGGTCGGGCTTGACGCGCGGCAGAGCGTCGGCAGCAGTCGCCGTGACACGGCCTGCCGCGTGTGGCAGCATGGGTGCCCAACCGCCACGCGGAGGAGAAGATGGCGAACTTCACCGATCCGCACCGCCAGGGATGGCCGGTCATCCGGTCCCCCAGGCACCGCGCCTGTGCATTCACCGACGCGACGCAGGACCTCCCCGCTGACCTCGGCAGTCCGCCCGGGAGCCCGGCATGGCAGGCGCCGTCCTTCGACCCCGGCAAAGGGCTCGACCTGGAAGAAGGCCAAGCGCGTTCGCTGCTGCGAGAGCTGTTCAAGCCGCGCCCGTAGCCGCCAACGCGCCGGTCGCGGACGGTCCCGCGGGCGCATCCGCAACCCCTTTCCGAGATCCAGCTCGGCCGTGCCCGCATCGCCGTTCCGGCTCGCGAGTCCTTCGGGACTTCGCGTGGAGTTCAACCGCAACGGGTCGATGCGTCGCTTCGATGCGGCGGCCATCGCGCTGAATCTCTTCGTCGGCAGCGAGGCAGAAGGCGGCCCGGCAAACCTGCGGCTGCGCTGGCTGCGCCCGGGCGGCGAAGGCGCTCCCGACGTGACGGCGCTGCTCGGTCCCGCATCGCCGAGCGCCTTCGCCGCCGATCCCGCTCGCCGCGCGCTTCATGGCGCCGGCACATGGAGGGGCCTGCGCTACCGGGTGGCGTTCGATCTCGCCGAGGCGATGCCGGCATGGAGCTGGCGCGTCGAGCTGCACAACCCCACCGAGAGCGGCGCACAGGTCGACCTGGTGCTCGCCCAGGATCTGGCGCTCGCGCCCTATGCCGCGGTTCGCCTCAACGAGTACTACGTCAGCCAGTACGTCGACCACCAGCCGCTCGAGCATGCCGACCACGGCTGGGTCGTCGCCTCGCGCCAGAACCAGGCCGCCGATGGGCGATACCCCTGGTGCGTGCTCGGCGCGGCAGGTCGTGCGACGTCGTTCGCCACCGACGCCCTGCAGGTGCACGGCCTCGCTGGCCGGACGGCACGGCTGCCCGACGCGCTCGTCGCCGGGCTGCCGGGCCGGCGGCGCCAGCACGAGCACTCGATGGTCGCTCTCCAGCACGAGCCGGTGCACGTGGAATCGGGCCGGCGGGTGACGCTCGGCTTCTTCGGTCTGTTCGTCGACGACCACCCTTGCGCGACCGGGGTCTCCGATCTCGCGCGACTGCAGCCCGTCATCGCCTGGCAGCGCACGCTGGCGCCGCTCGCAACGGTGCCGGCTCCCGCGACTCGTCCGGCGCCGTCGCTATTCGTCGGCGCAGCGCTGCTCGAAGCGCACGAGCTCGACGCCACCGCCATCGAGCGGCTCTTCGGGCACGAGCGCCGCCACGAGGAACGCGCGCAGGACGGCGCCCTCTGGTCCTTCTTCCACGGCGATGCGCGCCATGTCGTGCTGCGGGCGAAGGAACTCGCGGTGCTGCGGCCGCACGGCCACCTCCTGCGCACCGGCCGGCACCTGACGCCCGACGAGACGGCACTGACCTCGACCGTCTGGATGGGCGGGGTCTTCCATTCGATGGTCACCCAGGGCCACGTCGCCATCAACCGGTTCCTC
Organism: Betaproteobacteria bacterium; assembly: GCA_050256835.1. Lineage (GTDB taxonomy): Bacteria > Pseudomonadota > Gammaproteobacteria > Burkholderiales > Burkholderiaceae_C > JAMHWF01. The sequence continues at coordinate 8,283 of JBLMVT010000041.1, forward strand.
TCCACGGTGCACGGCTACCTCGGGCTGGATCGCTCGCACGGACTGCGCGTTTTCGTCGAGCTCGACGGCCAGTGGCAGCGACTGGACGTGCCGTCGGCGTTCGAGATGACACCCGACGCCTGTCGCTGGTTCTACCGCCATGCTGGTGGCCTCATCGAGGTGACCAGCCAGGCGCTTAGTGAACCGCACGCGCTGGGCCTGACGCTTCGTGTGCGCGAGGGCGTTCCGGTGCGCTGCCTGCTCTCGCTTCACGTCGCCCTGGGCGGAGACGACGGCGCCACGCCGGGTGCGGCCCTGGCCGCCCGCGACGGCACGGCGGTGGTGGTGAGCTCACCGCCGGCGAGCGACGTCGGGCGACGCTTCCCGCACGGCTCGTGGCGCATCGTCCCGGGCGTGACGACGCGCTTCGAGCGTGTGGGCGGCGATGAGCTGCTCTACCCGGACCAGGTCTCGCGCCTCGAGCCCTTTGTCTGCCTCGTCACCGCGCCGGCGTTGAACTGCGAGGTCGCGCTGCAAGGCCACCTCGTCGATGCCAGCCCGGACGTGCCGGCGGCCGCCATCGACAGCGCGCCGCTCGGCAGCGACCTGCGATTCGCGCCGCCCGCGAGCCCGCTGGCGGCGCCGCTGATGCAGCTCGCCGAGATGCTGCCGTGGTGGCGCCAGAACGCCCTGGTGCACTACCTGTCGCCGCGCGGTCTCGAGCAGTATTCAGGAGGCGGCTGGGGAACGCGCGACGTCTGCCAGGGTCCGCTCGAACTGCTGCTCGCGTTCGGCCACGTCGCGCCGATGCGAGACCTGCTCGTGCGCGTCATGCGCGCGCAGTCGCGCGACGGCGACTGGCCGCAGTGGTTCATGTTCTTCGAGCGCGAGCGCGGCACCCGCGCCGGCGACTCGCACGGCGACATCGTGTTCTGGCCGCTGCTGGCGCTGGCGCGCTACCTGCTCGCGTCGGGCGACGCGGCGTTCCTCGACGAGTCGCTGCCGTACTTCGACGATGCACCGGCCAGCGTATGGCAGCACGTGCAGCGCGCGCTTGCCGTGATCGACGAACGCGTGATCTCCGGCACGGCGCTCGCCGCCTACGGCCACGGCGACTGGAACGACGCGCTGCAACCCGCAGACCCGGCGCTGCGCAAGCGACTGTGCAGCGCCTGGACGGTGACGTTGCACTACCAGACGTTCTCGACATTGGCGCGTGCCCTGCGCTCGGTCGCACGCGACCGCGATGCGTTGCCGCTCGAACGCCGGGCCGAGGCCGTCCGCGACGACTTCCGTCGCCTGCTGATGGGCGACGGCGTGCTGGCCGGCTATGCGCTCTTCGACGGTGCGCGTGTGACGCATCTGCTGCACCCGGCCGATGTGACGACGGGCGTGCACTACAGCGCCCTGGCGATGATCCACGCGATCGACGCCGACCTCTTCACGGCGCAGGAGGCCCGTCGGCACCTGCGCCTGATCGATGAGCATCTGCGCGGACCGGACGGGCTGCGCCTGTTCGACCGCCCGCTCGCCTATCACGGGGGCACGCAGCGGCTGTTCCAGCGGGCGGAGAGCGCCAGCTTCTTCGGTCGCGAGATCGGCCTGATGTACATGCACGCGCACCTGCGCTACGCACAGGCGCTCGCGCACGTCGGCGATGCGGCCGCCTTCTTCGAGGCGCTGTCGCTCGCGCACCCGATCGCGCTCGCGACCCGCGTGCCGCAGGCATCCCCACGGCAGGCGAACTGCTACTACTCGAGCTCGGATGCCGCGTTCGGCGACCGCTACGAGGCGGCCAAGGCCTACCACCGCATCGCCGATGGCACGGTCGCCCTCGATGGCGGCTGGCGTGTGTACTCCAGCGGCGCAGGCATCGCGCTGCACCTAGTAGTCGGGCACCTCCTGGGGCTGCGCCTGCACGCAGACACGGTGGAGATCGATCCGGTCATGCCGCCGGCGCTCGACGGGCTGCGCGTCGCGATCGACATCAACTGCGCACCTCTGGAAGTGGAGTACAGCGTGGCCGGCGGGGGTGCGGGGGTCACGTCGCTCGAACTCGATGGAGTCCCGTTGCCGTTCGAGCGTGCGGCCAATCCGCATCGGCCTGGCGCTGCGCGGATCGAGCGCGCGGAGCTCGAGGCGGCGATCGGACGCGGCGCCCGGAGCCTGCGCATCTGTCTGGGCAGCGGCGACAGTCCATAGCGGCCGCGCGGCGGCTGCGCCGGCGCGGGCCGCGCTTACGCCGCCGACACCCGCACCGGGATCCGTCGGCGTCCGAGGCCGGGTTCGAATCGCGGCACAAAGCGCCCGGGGATTCGGGTGCCGCAGTGCGGGCATCCAGCCTGCGGGTCCAGCGCATAGTGCAGCACGGCATGCCAGTCGCGCTCGATGACCGGCGCGGCGCAGCCGGGGCAGAAGGTGGTGCCGCCCTCGGCGTCGTGCACGTTGCCCGTGTAGACATGGCGCAGGCCGTTGGCCAGCGCGATCCGGCGCGCGCGCCTGAGCGTGGCAACCGGCGTGGCGGGCACGTCGCCCATCTTGTAGTCGGGGTGGAAAGCGCTGAAGTGCAGCGGCACGTCCGGCCCGAGGTGCTCGGCGATCCAGCGCGTCATCGCCTCCAGCTCCGCCGTGCTGTCGTTCAGGCCCGGGATCAGGAGCGTGGTGATCTCCAGCCAGCAATGCGTATCGTGGCGGATGTGCTGCAGCGTGTCGAGCACCGGTGCCAGGTGCGAGCCGGTCTGCTGCTGGTAGAACTCGTCGGTGAAGGCCTTCAGGTCGACGTTGGCGGCGTCCATCTTGTCGAAGAAGGCGCGCCTTGGCGCGGCGTTGATGTATCCGGCGGTCACGGCGACCGTCCTGATGCCGAGCGCGTGGCAGGCGTCGGCGGTGTCGATCGCGTACTCGGCAAAGATCACCGGGTCGTTGTAGGTGAAGGCGACGCTGGCCGCGCCGCTGGCCCGGGCGGCCTCGGCGATGCGCTCGGGCGACGCGCGGTCCATCAGCCGGTCCATCTCGCGGCTCTTGGAGATGTCCCAGTTCTGGCAGAACTTGCAGGACAGGTTGCAGCCTGCCGTGCCGAACGAGAACACGCTGGACCCTGGCAGAAAGTGGTTCAGCGGCTTCTTCTCGATCGGATCGATGCAGAAGCCCGAACTGCGGCCATAGGTGGTCAGCACCATCGCGTCGCCGACGCGCTGGCGCACGAAGCACATCCCGCGCTGGCCTTCGCGCAGCCTGCAGTCGCGCGGGCACAGGTCGCATTGGATCCGGCCGTCGGGCAACGGATGCCACCATCGGGCCGGTGCGGCCGTGTCGGAGGCGGAGAGGTCGTCGCGGGTGCTCATGGATTGCATTACGTGCGGGCAGGCCGACGACGATCAAGGGCCCGGCAGACGAAGACCCGCTTCTCGAGCCTGCTTGCGATAACGCTCGAGTAACGCGTCGTGCCTAGCATGGATCGGGCAGCGAGCCACGGCAGGGTGTGGCGAATCGAGCCTCGAAGGGAGTGCTTCATGAACGCAGCGGCTGTTCGCGGGTTCGTCGCGGCCTTCGGGCTCGGGTTGGCGGTGCACGGTGCCGCGGCGCAGGAGCGCCCGCCGACGACGGAACAGATCGGCAAGGACGCGAGCGCCCGGCGCCAGGAGCTCGAACAACAGCAGGCGCACGATCGCGAGCAGCAGCAGCGCGCCGACCAGCAGCAGCGCGACCAGCAGTGGGACGACACGCTGCGCCAGCAGCGTTCGCGCGCCGCGGCCGACGCCGCGCAGGGCCGGGCCGTGCTGCGCAGCTGGCAGCAGCGGCCCCCGCTTGCGCCCGATCACAACCCGCTGCTCGGGCGCTGGCAGTCGCTCGGCGCCGCCCAGCGGCCGAACGCGCAGGGCGTTCCGCCGGAGATCGCGCAGTTGGCCGGCGCGCTCATCGGCGGCATCACCGGCGGGCTGTGCGATTCGATGCTCGGCCGCGGGCTGGTCGAGTTCAGGCCGTCGAGCGTGGTCGCCATCGGCCGCGACGGCCACGAGCGAGCGATGTACCGCGCCGAGTACCGTGGCGGCGGCTCGCGCGTCGCCGTGCTGCCGCAGGGCGGCACCTCGTTCACGCACATGATCGTCGACTTCAACGGCCCGGACCACGCGAGCGTCGCGGGGGTCGGCTGCGTGCTGGCACGCGCCGGCGGCGCGAAGAAGGCGACGGCGAACACCGCGCCGGCGGCGGACACACTCGCGCCGTTGCAGTGGGTGAAGCTCGGCACCTCGGCCGCCAACGGCGGCATGGACGTGTACGTCGCGAGCTCGGCGATCCGCAGGTCGGGCAACTCGGCGCAGATGTGGGACCTGTGGGACTTCAAGACGGCCCACGTCTTCCAGGGCAGGCGCTTCCTGTCGGCGCGCAACCACTACGAGTACGACTGCGCCGCGGCGCGGCGACGCATGCTGTCGACCGTCGGGTTCTCCGGACACATGGGCCAGGGAGCCGTCGTGGGATCGGGCAATTCGATCCTCGAGTGGGAATCGGTGCCGCCCGGCGGGCCGATCCGCGACTACTGGAAGATCGCCTGCACGAAGACGTAGGACGGCGTGGGGCGATCACTTCGTGGCCGCGCCGACAAGGCACTCACCCGGCACCTCGAACCCACCGGGCGATTCGAAGCTGCGCATTGCGGCTTCTACTTCGTTCCACGCGGACTCGCGCTCTTGCGGGGACAGGTGAGCCATCATGGCATTGAATGCACCGAAGGCTTCTCGGGCGACGCGCACGTACTCCGCGGCATTGGCCATTCGATGGGGCACCGGCACGGCGTGAACCTCGGGGTCGGAAAATCCGGCTCGCCTGAAGGCGTCTTCCAGCACCCCGGGATTGCCAAGGCCAAACGGTCCGGGTTGCCCGGGAGCGGGAGGCGGGAGTTGTGCACGCTGGCGGATGATGGAAGCCGGCACAGCACCCCAAGGGTTCCGATCGGGCGTGGAAAACACAACGACGGCGACCCGACCGCCCCCTCTCAGGGCGCGGCGCCACTCGCGCAGCGCTGTCGCAGGGTGGGGCATGTACATCAGACCGAGCCGACACAGCACGGCATCAAAAGAGGCATCAGGGAGATCCAATTTCTCCCCGTCCATGGCGCGGGTCTCGACCTGTTTGAGTCCACGCTCACGGGCGACCTGGAGCGCAAGCTCAACGATCCCTTCCGAGATGTCGGTCGCCAACACGTAACCCCCAGGACCGACCCGTTCGGCGGCACTGACAGCGGGTTCACCCGCGCCGGCGGCGATGTCCAGAACGCGCTGACCCGCCCTAATCCGGGCCAGGTCGAGCATCCGGCGGGTCACTTCGCCATACCAACGATCCAGCGTGGGATTCCAGCGTCGCCACGCTGCGCCGTCCTTGTTCCATTGCTCTCGCTGCGCGTTCTTGTACTTCGCAGCGTCGAATGAGGGTTGCTGTTCGGGCATGCAAGCACTCCGTTCAGTTGGACCATGAGGCCTTCTTCGCGCGGCGCTCAAACGTGGACCCACGCCGGGAAGGCGCGTGAAGCGCGAGGCGGATGATGACAGTGAGCGCCTCGCGGGCCAAGTGCCTTGCCACACGCTCAGCAGCGCGTCGACCGGGCTGCCCGCCGACCGTTCGGCGGTATCGGGCCGCGGCACTACCAGGCTGCCGGGTCCAGCCGGTAGCAGCTCTTGAGCTGCTCGTACAGCGCGGGCCGCTCGGCGGCCAGTGCGTCCGGCCTCTCGAAGAAGAGCTCGCTCGTGACGGCGAAGAACTCG
>JBLMVT010000042.1:0-5097 GCA_050256835.1 Betaproteobacteria bacterium
GGCCGGTCCCGCGGGACTGCGATCAGCTCGGTGGCTTGCGTCATGGGGTGTCCTCGCGGTCCGGCGCTCACGCCCGGAGCTCGTCGAAGTCCTCCTCGACGAACTCCCACTGGCCCCGCACCGACCCGGCGCGGCGCTGCTTCTCGAGCTGGCCCAGCTCGGTGCGGCGGATCTTCCCGGAGATGGTCTTGGGCAGGTCGGCGATCTCGATCCGCCGGACGCGCTTGTACGGCGCGAGCGCCGCCCGGATGTGCTGGAAGATCGAGAGCGCGAGCTCGCGGCTCGGCGCGTAGCCGTCGCGCAGCACCAGGAACGCCTTGGGAACGAACAGGCGCCGGGGATCGGGGCTCGGCACGACGGCCGCCTCGGCGACCGCCTCGTGCTCGATGAGGGCGCTCTCCAGCTCGAACGGGCTGATGCGGTAGTCGGAGGCCTTGAACACGTCGTCGGCGCGGCCGACGAAGGTGATGTAGCCGTCGGCGTCGCGCGTCGCGACGTCGCCGGTGTGATAGAGCCCGCCGCGCATCGCCTCGGCGTTCTTCTCGGCGCTGTCCTGGTAGCCGGCCATCAGGCCGAGCGGGCGGGCCGCGAGGTCGAGGCAGACCTCGCCTTCGTCGGTCTCGCGGCCGTCGGCGTCGAGCAGCTTGACCGTATAGCCGGGCATCGGTCGGCCCATCGAGCCGGGCTTGAGCGGCTGGCCGGGCGCGTTGCCGACGATTGCCGTGGTCTCGGTCTGGCCGTAGCCGTCGCGCAGCGGCAGGCCCCAGGCCGACTTCACCTGCTCGATGATCTCCGGGTTCAGCGGCTCGCCGGCACCGACCACCTCGCGCAGCGCGAGCCGGCCGCGCCAGGCGGCGAGGTCCTCCTGGATCAGCATGCGCCACACGGTGGGCGGCGCACACAGGCTGGTGACGCGGTGCTTCTCCAGCGCGGCGAGCAGCGCCGGCGCGGCAAAGCGCGCGACGTTGTGGATGAAGATGCAGGCCTGGGCGTTCCACGGCGCGAAGAAGCAGCTCCAGGCGTGCTTGGCCCAGCCCGGCGACGAGATGTTGAGGTGCACGTCGCCGGGCCGCAGCCCGATCCAGTACATCGTCGACAGGTGCCCCACCGGGTAGCTCTGGTGCGTGTGCAGCACGAGCTTGGGCTTGGACGTCGTTCCCGAGGTGAAGTAGAGCAGCAGCGGGTCGGTCGCCAGCGTCGGTCCGTCGGCCTCGAACGCCGCCGGGGCGCAGGCGGCGTCCTCGAAGCGGTGCCAGCCCTCGACCGGCGCGCCGATCCCGATGCGCGTGTAGGAGCCGGCCAGCGGCGCGAACTTCGCCGCCAGCGCGCTGCTCGTCACGACGTGGCGCACGCCGCCGCGCTCGAGGCGGTCGCGCAGGTCGTCGGTGGTGAGCAGCGACGTGGCGGGGATGACGACCGAGCCGAGCTTGATCGCCGCGAGCATCGTCTCCCACAGCGGCAGCTCGTTGCCCAGCATCAGCAGGATGCGGTCGCCGCGCTTCACGCCGAGCGCGCGCAGGTGGTTGGCGACCTGCGACGAGCGCGCCGACAGCTCCGCGAACGAGCGCTTCACCTCGCTGCCGTCGTCGCCGACGATGTGCAGCGCGGGCGCGTCGTTGCCGCGCGCGACGGCGTCGAAGTGGTCGAGTGCCCAATTGAAGCGGTCGAGCTGCGGCCAGCGGAACTGCCGCACGGCCGCGACCTGGTCGGTGCGCAGGGCGAGCAGCTGGTCGCGGGCTTGGCGGAAGGCGTCGGTGGAGGTCATGGCTTGTCTCGCGGTCGTTCTCGTGGACTCCTTTGTAACCCGCCGGGCGAACCCGCACGGCGACACGGGTCGGCCGCGTCGGCCGGGCCCGCCGTCCGGGCCGTCTACCGGGCGTGCGGCGCCGCCGCGGGCAGGGGAAAGTGCTCGGCCAGGTAGGCCTCGCCGCGCTCGAGCATGAAGTAGCGGAACGCCTCCGCGGCCGGCGACAGCGTCTTGGCGAGGTTGTTGACGACATGCCAGCGGCGCATCACCGGCAGGCCCTCGACCTCGGGCACGGCGATCAGCTTGTGCTCGAGCTCGAGGCCGAGCGTGTGCAGCGACAGCAGGCTCACGCCCATGCCGGCCATCACGGCCTGCTTGATCGCCTCGTTGCTCGACATCTGCATCGCCACCCGCGGCGCCAGCCGGTGCGCGCGCATGTACTCGTCGAACACCGCGCGCGTGCCCGAGCCGGCCTCGCGCACGATGAAGGGCTCGTTGGCCAGCGCCGCGGCCGGCACCTGCTCCATCTGCGCGAAGCGGTGGTCGGGCGCGCAGACGAGCACGTGCGGGTGCAGCGCGAACGGCTCGGCGCGCGTCGCCCATTCGGAGGGCGGGCGGCCCATCACCGCGAGTTCGACCGCGCCTTGCTGCAGCAGCGCGACGATCTGCTCGCGGTTGGCGGCCACCTGCAGCCGCACCTCGACGCCGGGATGCTCCTGGCGGAACAGCGCCAGCATGCGCGGCAGGAAATACTTCGCTGTGCTGACCATCGCGATGTCGAGCGGCCCTTCCTGCAGGCCGCGGAAGCGCGCGACCATGTCCTCGGCGTCGCGCATCGCGGCGAGCACGCGGCGCGCGTGGACCAGCAGGTATTCGCCCACGGTGGTCAGCGACACGCTGCGGCTGGTGCGGTCGAACAGCGGAAGCCCGACCTGCGATTCCAGCTCCTTGACCTGCATCGACACCGCCGGTGGCGTCAGGCTCAGTTCCTCGGCCGCGCGCACGAAGCTCAGGTGCCGCGCCACCGAGGCGAAGACGCGAAGCTGGCGCAAGGTGACGTTCATCGCTAAGAGCGGCTTATTCGTGGCTTCATGATATCTGACTTCCCTTGAGCGATCGCGCTGCCTACAGTTCTTCGCATGCGCCGCTGCCGGCGCCCAAGTCAAAGGAGGATGCGATGAACAAACCGGTCGACGAAGGCGTGATCAAGGACGCGAAGAAGCGCTACAGCGCGGGCGTCCTCAAGTACCGGCAGATGGGCTACTGGAACGGCGACTACGTGCCCAAGGATACCGACACGATCTGCCTGTTCCGCATCACCCCGCAGGAAGGGGTCGACCCGATCGAAGCCGCGGCGGCGGTGGCCGGCGAGTCGAGCACGGCGACCTGGACGGTGGTCTGGACCGACCGCCTGACAGCCTGCGACAGCTACCGCGCCAAGGCCTACAAGGTCGAGCCCGTGCCCGGTCAGCCCGGCCAGTATTTCGCGTGGGTCGCCTACGACCTGATCCTGTTCGAGGAGGGCTCGATCGCCAACATGACGGCGAGCCTGATCGGCAACGTGTTCAGCTTCAAGCCACTCAAGGCCTGCCGGCTCGAGGACATCCGCATTCCCGTCGCGTACGTCAAGACCTTCAAGGGGCCGCCGACCGGGCTCGTCGTCGAGCGCGAACGGCTCGACAAGTTCGGCCGGCCGCTGCTCGGCGCCACCACCAAGCCCAAGCTCGGTCTCTCCGCCCGCAACTACGGCCGCGTCATCTACGAGGGCCTGAAGGGCGGGCTCGACTTCATGAAGGACGACGAGAACATCAACTCGCAGGCCTTCATGCACTGGCGCGACCGCTTCCTGTACGTGATGGACGCGGTGAACAAGGCGAGCGCGGCGACCGGCGAGGTCAAGGGCTCGTACCTGAACATCACCGCCGCGACGATGGAGGACATGTACGAGCGTGCCGAGTTCGCCAAGGAACTGGGCTCGGTGGTCGTGATGGTCGACCTCGTGATCGGCTGGACGGCGATCCAGAGCATGGCCAACTGGTGCCGCAAGCACGACATGATCATGCACATGCACCGCGCCGGCCATGGCACCTACACGCGGCAGAAGAACCACGGCGTGTCGTTCCGCGTCATCGCCAAGTGGCTGCGGCTGGCCGGCTGCGACCACCTGCACACCGGCACGGCGGTCGGCAAGCTCGAGGGCGACCCGCTGACGGTACAGGGCTACTACAACGTCTGCCGCGACTCGTACACCAAGACCGACCTGCCGCGCGGCCTGTTCTTCGACATGGACTGGGCCGACACCAAGAAGGTGATGCCGGTGGCCTCGGGCGGCATCCACGCCGGCCAGATGCACCAACTGCTCGACCTGTTCGGCGACGACGTGATCCTGCAGTTCGGCGGCGGCACGATCGGCCACCCGGCCGGCATCCAGGCCGGAGCGGTCGCCAACCGCGTGGCGCTCGAGGCGATGGTCAAGGCGCGCAACGAGGGCCGCGACATCAAGCAGGACGGCCCGCAGATCCTGCAACAGGCCGCGCGCTTCTGCACGCCGCTGGCGCAGGCGCTCGACACCTGGAAAGACGTGACCTTCAATTACGCGTCGACCGACACGTCGGATTACGCGGTGACGCCGGCGGTGGCGGTTTGAGGCCGGCGCCCTCGGCCCGCGCCGACGGACCGCGCACAGGACAGACTGCAAGGAGAAGCGACAAATGATGACCAACCCCACCGGGCGCCTCACCCAGGGCCAGTTCAGCTTCCTGCCCGACCTGACCGACGAGGAAATCGCGCTGCAGGTCGACTACGGGCTGCAGCGCGGCTACGCCTGGAGCGTCGAGTACACCGACGACCCGCATCCGCGCAACACCTACTGGGAGATGTACGGCATGCCGATGTTCGACCTGAAGGACGCCGCCGGCGTGCTGGCCGAACTGCGCCAGTGCCGCCAGACCTTCCCCGACCACTACATCCGCCTGATGGCCTTCGACTCGACGCGCGGCGTCGAGTCGATCGCGATGAGCTTCATCGTCAACCGGCCGGCCAACGAGCCCGGGTTCGGGCTCGTGCGCCAGGAAGGACCGGGGCGGACGATGCACTACACGGTGCACGGCTACGCGGCCGACCGGCCCGAAGGCGAGCGCGGCCGGCCATGAGGCGCATCCACCACATCGCGCCGTCGATCCTATCGGCCGACTTCGCCCGTCTGGGCGAGGAGGTGCGCGCGGTGATCGCCGCGGGCGCCGACTGGATCCACTTCGACGTGATGGACAACCATTACGTGCCCAACCTGACCATCGGCCCGATGGTGTGCAAGGCGCTCAAACCGCACTGCGTGCGTGCGGGCGGCGCTG
>JBLMVT010000043.1:0-2675 GCA_050256835.1 Betaproteobacteria bacterium
CGCGTCGAAGCCGGCATGGCGGCGGTACGACAGCCGCGCGACCAGTCCCTGCGCGCCGTGCCATACGACGGCCGGGCCGCGGCCGGCCAGCGCCTCGTCGAGCCAGGCCAGCTCGGCTTCGGCGCCGGCCGGCTCGGCGAGGCACTCGACCGCCTCAGCCTCCCACATGCCGCTGCAGCAGCCGGTTCACCTCGCTTGCCTTTTCCATCTGCACCATGTGGCCGGCGCCCTCGAGCACCGCCACGGTCGCGCCGGGCGGCGCGGCGGCGGCGTGCGCGGCCGGGATGATGCGGTCCTCGCGGCCCCACACGACGAGCACCGGCTTGCCGGTCGCGGCCAGCTCCAGCCCCGGCCGCTCGGCCTGCCGGCCGCCCGCGAACAGGCTGCGGCCGAGCGCGCCGAGCACCTCGCCGACGCCGTCGAGCCGCTTGTACTTCAGCACGTCGTCGACCATCTGCCGGCTCACCAGTGCCGGGTCGGCGAAAAGCTGCTCGAGCTGCGCCTTCAGCTCCTTGCGCGAGGCCGCCGCGACGAAGCCTTCGGTGTAGCCGGCGTTGATCTCGTCGCCCAGCCCGGCGCTGCAGATCAGGCTCACGCTCGCCACGCGCGCCGGCTCGTCGAGGGCGAGCCGCGCGGCGATCGCGCCGCCCAGCGAATGGCCGACGAGGTGCGCCGGCCCGACGTCGACGGCGTCCATGAAGCGGGCGACGAAGTCGGCGAGTGCCCCGATGCTGGTGCCCGGCAGCGTCGCGCCCGACTGCCCGTGGCCGGGCAGGTCGAGCGCCACGACCGGCTGTCTCTCGGCCAGCGCATCGAGGTTGAACAGCCAGTTGTCGAGGTCGCCGCCGAAGCCGTGAATGAACAGCACCGGCGTGCCCTCGTCGGGCCCCTTGCGCGACCAGCGCGTGCGGATGCCGTCGACGTCGACAAAGCGGTAGGCCGGCGCGGCTTCCTCGTCCTCCTCCGCCGCGGCCGGCACGACGTAGCCCGCGATGTAGGCGTCGATCTCGGCGTCGCTCACCTCGGGCTCGGCCAGCACGCCGAGCAGCGCCTTCACCGGCAGCGTCTCGCCGGTCTGCGCGACGCGCCGGCGCAGCAGCCCGGGGTCGGGCGCCTCGACGGCGTTGGAGATCTTGTCGGTCTCGACCTCGAGGATCGGCATGCCGACCTCGATGCGCGTGCCTTCCTCGACCAGCCAGTCGGCGACCGTGCCCTCGCGCATCTCCAGCCCCCACTTGGGCATGACGATGGGCGTGATTGCACTGCTCATCACTGCTTCCCTTTCTTCAAGGTGCGGCGCACCGCTTCGGCGATCTGCGCGCCGCTCGGGATGTAGAGGTCCTCGAGCGTCGGCGAGAACGGCACCGGCGAGTGCGGCGGTGTCACCATCTCGATGCCCGCCTTGAGCGCGCCGAAGGCCTGTTGCACCACCTGCGCGGAGATGTCGGCGGCGATCGAGCAGCGCGGGTTGGCCTCGTCGACGCAGACCAGCCGGCCGGTCTTGGTGACGCTGTCGAGCACGGTGTCCATGTCCAGCGGCGAGAGCGTGCGCAGGTCGACGATCTCGACCTCGGTGCCCTCCTTGGCCAGCGTCGCCGCTGCTTCCAGCGCGCGGTGCACCATCAGCCCGTAGGTCACGATCGAGACGTGCTTGCCCTCGCGCACGACGTTCGCCTCGCCGAACGGGATGGCGTAGCTCGCCTCGGGCACCTCGCCCTCGAAGCCGTACAGGTTCTTGTGCTCGCAGAAGATCACCGGGTCGTTGTCGCGGATCGACTGGATCAGCAGGCCCTTGGTGTCGTAGGGCGTGCTCGGGCAGACGACCTTCAGCCCCGGGATGTGGGTGAACAGCGGCGTGAGCATCTGCGAGTGCTGGGCCGCCGCGCGAAAGCCTCCGCCGACCATCGCGCGGATGACGACCGGCGTCTCGGCCTTGCCGCCGAACATGTACCTAAACTTCGCCGCCTGGTTGTAGATCTGGTCGAAGCAAACGCCCATGAAGTCGATGAACATCAGCTCGGCCACCGGGCGCATGCCGCAGGCCGCCGCGCCGATCGCCGCGCCGACGTAGGCGCTTTCGGACAGCGGGGTGTCGAGCAGGCGGTCACCGTGCTTGGCGTACAGGCCCTTGGTGACGCCGAGCACGCCGCCCCAGGCGTCGCGCTCGCCCTCCGCGCCGGCACCGCCGACGATGTCCTCGCCCAGCAGGATCACCGACGGGTCGCGCGCCATCTCCTGGTCGAGCGCCTCGTTGATCGCCTGCTTCATGCTGATCTTGCGTGCCATGGTGGTGTCTCCTCGGTTCAGTAGCTGACGTACACGTCGGTGGTCAGGTCGGCGGCGGTCGGCAGCGGCGCGGCCTTGGCCTCCTTGACTGCGCGCTCGATCAGGCCGAGCACCTCGTCGTCGATGGTCTTCAGTTCGGCGGCCGAGATCACCCCGGCGTCGGTGACGGCGGCGGCGAACTTCTTGATGCAGTCGCGGTTGGCGCGGTTGTCCTCGTTCTCGCCCGGCGCGCGGTAGGTCTGCGCGTCGCCCTCGAAGTGGCCGTAGAAGCGCACCATCTTGCATTCGAGCAGCGACGGGCCGCCACCCTCGCGCGCGCGCCGGATGATCTCGCCGGCGGCCTCGTGCACGGCGAAGAAGTCGGTGCCGTCGACGGTGATGCCGGGCAG
>JBLMVT010000044.1:0-11489 GCA_050256835.1 Betaproteobacteria bacterium
CGGCCGAGCGCATCGAAAGTCGAGACCCGCTCGGCCTGCGTCGCCGGCAGCGGCTCGACCGCGCCGAGCAGGCGAGAGAGCGCCTCGTCGAGCGTGAGCAGCGGGGGCCTAGCCGGCGGCGAGGAGGGGGCTGACGTAGTCATAGCGCGAGGCCGTTTGCTTCAGGTAGTCGGCGACGGCGTCGGGGTCGTTGAGGTCGAGCACCGGCAGCCCGGTGGCCACCGGCAGCGCCGCCGCGTCGTCGGTGGCGATGGCGACGATGTACGGGTCGTGAGGGTACTGCACCGGCTTGTCCCTGTCGGCACGCCAGACTTCGAGCTTGAGCAGGTCGCCGTGCTTGAAGCCTTCGACGAACGCCCAGTCGCACTCGACCAGCTCGGCCAGCAGCTGGTGCACGGTCGGTTGGCACGGCACCTCGAACTCGCGGATCTTGGCCAGCCGCCGGTCGGAGGCGATCACCACCTCGAAGGCGCCGGCCTCGCGATGGCGCCAGGAATCCTTGCCCGGGTGGTCGATGTCGAAGGCATGGTGCGCATGCTTGACGACCGAAACGCGCAGCCCGTCGAGCTTGAAGCGCACGATCAGCTTTTCGACCAGCGTCGTCTTGCCGGAACCCGAATAGCCGCAGAAGCCGATCACCTTCATGGCTCGGCGTGCGCGGCGATGTAGCGCTTGACCGCCCCGGCGTCGGCGTCCATCACGGTGCAGCGGCGCGGCCTCGACTCCAGGTCGGCGAGCGCCGCCGGCCGCCCCGGCTCGCGGCCCAGCGCCTCGACGATGGTCGCCGCGAACTTGGCCGGCAGCGCCGTCTCGAGCACGATCATCGGCACGCCCGGCTCGAGGTGCTCGCGCGCCACCTTCAGCCCGTCGGCGGTGTGCGGGTCGAGCACCCGATGGAAGTGCGCGTCGGTGTCGCGGATGGTCGCGATGCGGTCGGCGTGCGTGCTGCGGCCCGAGGCGAAGCCGAACTCGGCGACGCGCTCGAACTCGGCGGGCCGCAACGTGAACACGCCCGCGCGCGCCAGCTCGTCGCCGAACAACCGGCGCACGCGGGCGCCGTCGCGGCCGAGCAGGTCGGCCACGAAGCGCTCGAAGTTCGACGCCTTCGAGATGTCCATCGAAGGGCTCGATGTGGCGTGCGTCTCGGCGGCGCCGCGCACGCGGTAGGTGCCGGTGCGGAAGAACTCGTCGAGCACGTCGTTCTCGTTGGTCGCGACGACGAGTCGGCGGATCGGCAGGCCCATCATGCGCGCGACGTGGCCGGCGCAGACGTTGCCGAAGTTGCCCGACGGCACGGCGAAGCTCACCGCCTCGTCGTACGAGCGCGTGGCACGCAACCAGCCGGCGAAGTAGTAGACGATCTGCGCGAGCAGCCGCGCCCAGTTGATCGAGTTGACGGTGCCGATGCGCCAGCGGCGCTTGAAGTCGAGGTCGGCCGACACCGCCTTGACGATGTCCTGGCAGTCGTCGAACACGCCGCGGATGGCGATGTTGTGGACGTTGGCGTCGGCCAGGCTGTACATCTGCGCCTGCTGGAACTCGCTCATGCGGCCGTGCGGCGACAGCATGAACACCTGCACCCCGCGCTTGCCGCGCAGCGCGTACTCGGCCGCGCTGCCGGTGTCGCCCGAGGTCGCGCCGAGGATGTTGAGCGTCTCGCCGCGGCGCGCCAGCTCGTGCTCGAACAGCGCGCCGAGCAGCTGCATGGCGATGTCCTTGAACGCCAGCGTCGGCCCGTTCGACAGCCCGAGCAGGAACACGCCCGGCTCGAGCGGTTCGAGCGGCGTGATCGCGTCGCTGCCGAACACTTGCGCGCTGTAGGTGCGCGCGAGCATCGCTCGCAGGTCGGCGGGCGCGATGTCGTCGACGTACAGCGACACGATCTCGAACGCCAGCTCGGCGTAGGACAGCCCGCGCCAGCGCGCCAGCGTGGCGGCGTCGACGCGCGGGTAGGCCTCGGGCAAATACAGCCCGCCATCGGGCGCCAGGCCCTCGAGCACGATGTCCGAGAAGGCGCGGCGCGCCGGGTCGCCGCGCGTGCTGACGTACTTCATCTACTTCAGCGCTTCCTTGCGGATGCGCCGGATCGGCGCCAGCACCGTGGGCAGCGCCTGCAGCTCGGCGATCGCCTCGTTCATGCGCCCTTCGACGACATCGTGGGTGAGGATGATGACGTCGGTCTGCTTCTCCTCGACCGCCTCCAGGTTCGGCCGCTGCAGCAGCGCGTCGATCGAGATGCCGTGGCGCGCCAGGATGCCCGCGATGCTGGCCATCACGCCGGTCTCGTCAGCGACCGTGAGGCGCAGGTAGAACGAGGTGACGACGGCTTCGATCGGCAGGATCGGCGTGGCCGCCAGCGCGTCGGGCTGGAACGCCAGGTGCGGCACGCGGTGGTCGGGATCGGCGGTGTGCAGCCGCGTCACGTCGACCAGGTCGGCGACGACGGCCGACGCCGTCGGCTCGGCGCCGGCGCCCTTGCCGTAGTACAGCGTCGTGCCGACCGCGTCGCCCTGCACCACCACGGCGTTCATGGCGCCCTCGACGTTGGCGAGCAGCCGCGTCGCCGGGATCAGCGTCGGGTGCACGCGCAGCTCGATGCCGGCGGGCTGCAGGTCGTCGCGCCGCTTGGTGATGCCGAGCAGCTTGATGCGGTAGCCGAGCTGCTCGGCGTAGGCGATGTCGGCCGGCTGCAGCGTGGTGATGCCCTCGATGTAGGCACGCTCGAACTGCACCGGGATGCCGAACGCGATCGCGCTCATGATCGTCGTCTTGTGAGCGGCGTCGATGCCCTCGATGTCGAAGGTCGGGTCGGCCTCGGCGTAGCCGAGCGCCTGCGCCTCGCGCAGCGCGGACGCGAAGTCGAGCTTGCGGTCGCGCATCTCGGAGAGGATGAAGTTGGTCGTGCCGTTGACGATGCCGGCGATCCACTCGATGCGGTTGGCCGTCAGGCCCTCGCGCAGCGCCTTGATAATCGGGATGCCGCCGGCGACCGCGCCCTCGAAGGCGACCATCACGCCGCGCGCGCTGGCGGCATCGAAGATCTCGGTGCCGTGCACGGCGAGCAGCGCCTTGTTGGCCGTCACGACGTGCTTGCCCTGGCGGATCGCCTCCATCACGAGCGTGCGGGCGATGCCGGTGCCGCCGATCAGCTCGACCACGATGTCGATGTCGGGGTTCGCGATCACCGCGCGGGCGTCGGCGGTCACCCGCGCGGCGTCGCCGACGAGGCGGCGCGCGCGCTCGACGTCGAGGTCGGCCACCGCGGTGATCTCGATGCCGCGGCCGGCGCGCCGGCGGATCTCCTCCTGGTTGCGGCGCAGGACCTCGAAGGTGCCGCCGCCGACCGTGCCGATGCCGAGCAGGCCGACCTGGATCGGCTTCATGCCGCCCCGACCTTGGCCAAATGGGCGCCGATCGGCACGACGACGTGGCGCTTGCGGTAGTGCTCGAGGAAGCGCGCGATGCGGCCGAAGGCGTCGGCCAGGTCGTCGGTGTTGGGCAGGAAGACGACGCGGAAGTGGTCCGGCCGCGGCCAGTTGAAGCCGGTGCCCTGCACGATCAGCACCTTCTCGTCGGCCAGCAGGTCGTAGGCGAACTGCTGGTCGTCGGCGATCGGGTACATCTTCGGGTCCAGGCGCGGGAACATGTACAGCGCGGCCTTGGGCTTGACCACGCTGACGCCCGGCATCTGGGACAGCAGCTGCCAGGCCAGGTCGCGCTGGCGGCACAGCCGGCCGCCCGGCGCGACCAGGTCGTCGATGCTCTGGTAGCCGCCGAGCGCGGTCTGGATCGCGAGCTGCCCCGGCGTGTTCGAGCACAGCCGCATCGAGGCCAGCATGTTCAGACCCTCGATGTAGTCGCGCGCATGGCGCTTCTCGCCGGAGACGACCATCCAGCCGGCGCGATAGCCGCAGGAGCGGTAGTTCTTCGACAACCCGTTGAAGGTGACGAACAGCACGTCGTCGGCCAGCGAGGCGATCGAGGTGTGCCGGTTGCCGTCGTACAGCACCTTGTCGTAGATCTCGTCGGCGAAGACGACGAGCTGGTGCGCGCGGGCGACCTCGACGATCTCGCGCAGCAGGTCGTCCGGGTAGAGCGCGCCGGTCGGGTTGTTCGGGTTGATGACGACGATCGCCCGGGTGTGCGGCGTGATTTTGGCCTTGATGTCGTCGATGTCGGGCAGCCAGCCGGCGCCCTCGTCGCACAGGTAGTGGCGCGGCGTGCCGCCGGACAGCGACACGGCGGCCGTCCACAGCGGGTAGTCGGGCGCGGGCACCAGCACCTCGTCGCCGTCGTTGAGCAGCGCGTTCATGCTCATCACGATCAGCTCGGAGGCGCCGTTGCCGAGGTAGACGTCGTCGACCGTCACCCCGGCGACGTGCTTCTGCTGGGTGTAGTGGACGATCGACTTGCGCGGCGCGAACAGGCCCTTGGAATCGGTGTAGCCGGCCGCGTGCGGCAGGTTGCGGATCATGTCCTGCACGATCTCGTCGGGCGGCTCCAGGCCGAACACGGCCAGGTTGCCGATGTTCAGCTTGATGATCTTGTGGCCCTCCTCCTCCATATCGCGAGCCTTGTCGAGCACGGGGCCGCGGATGTCGTAGCACACGTTGGCCAGCTTGCGTGACTTGGCGATGGGGTTCAACGGGCACTCCTGCAGCGGATGCTGCACTGCAATGCTTATGATTTAACCATAGGGGGTCCGATTGAAGTTTCAGCCCGATCGCCTCGAAGGCGTCAACTCCATCTCGCGCCACGAGAGCGGCAGCGTGTGGGTCGGGGGCGAACGCTTCGACGCCAGCGTGCTGGTGCCGTGGCGCGGCGCGGTGCAGCCGTGGGGCGTCGCCCGCTTCGAGGACCTGACCGCGGCGCACTTCGAGCAGCTGCTGGCGCTCGGGCCCGAACTGGTCGTCTTCGGCAGCGGCGAGCGGCTGCGCTTCGTGCCGCCGGCGCTGACCCGCGCCCTGATCGAGCGGCGCATCGGCGTCGAGACGATGGACGTGGCGGCGGCCTGCCGGACCTACACCGTGCTCGCCAACGAGGGGCGGACGGTGGTCGCCGCGCTGCTGCTGGAGCCGCCTTCGGCATAGCGGGCGCGCTCGCGGGCGGCAGTCCGCGAAGCCTTATAATTTCACGCTTGATCGCCCGCGCCGGGCCCCCTGCGACCGCGAGCCCCAAGCATCACATGACGCCAGCCCTGAACAAACCCCTCCCGGACTTCGAAGCCGTCGCCACCAGCGGCGTCAAGTTCACGCCGCAGGCCTACCTCGGGCACTGTGTTGTACTGTACTTCTACCCCAAGGACAACACGCCGGGCTGCACGACCGAGGCGATGCAGTTCCGCGACCGTCACAAGGACTTCGTCAAGGCCGGCGCGGTGGTGTTCGGCGTGTCGCGCGACAACATGGCCAGCCACGAGAAGTTCCGCCAGAACCTCGAGTTGCCGTTCGACCTGATCGCCGACACCGAGGAAAAGCTGTGCCACATGTTCGGCGTGGTCAAGAACAAGATCATGTACGGCAAGAAGGTCAAGGGCATCGAGCGCAGCACCTTCCTGATCGACCCGCAGGGCGTGCTGGTCGCCGAGTGGCGCGGCATCAAGGTCGCCGGCCACGTCGACGAGGTGCTCAAGGCGGTCAAGGCGGTCAAGAAGGCCGCCTGAGGCGAACCGCCCACATCGCACGAAGGCCGGCCCGCTGGGCCGGCTTTTTTTCTGCTGTAATCGCTCCATGCTCGTGAGTCGTAAGACGCGCATTCCTCCCACGCAAGCCGCACGGGTCGCAAGCCCTGCGGCTTCGTCGTTTGTGGCCCCCTCGCCCTGAGCCTCGCCCCATCCATGCCCCTGCCCAAGCCGCCCGCCAAACGCGCCGCCCTGCTCGACCCTGCCGACTTCGACCTGCGGGCCGCGCCGAAACCGGGCAAGCGTTCGGTCAAGGCGCAGGCGGCGGCCGAGGAGCCGGCAGCGCTGCACGTGTTCGACCCGCGCGAGGCTGCGGGCGCACTGATCGCGCCGGCGCTGGTCGACGAACTGGAGGCGCCGCGGCCGGCGCGCCGCCCGTCACCCGAGCCGAAGGCCAGGAAGCCGGCCGGCACCGGCCCGGCCAAGCTGTTCGTGCTCGACACCAACGTGCTGATGCACGATCCGATGAGCCTGTTCCGCTTCGACGAGCACGACGTGTATCTGCCGATGATCACGCTCGAGGAGCTGGACGGCCACAAGAAGGGCATGAGCGAGGTGGCGCGCAACGTGCGACAGGTCAGTCGCGAACTCGACGCGCTCGCCGGCGGGCCCGACGCGCGCAAGCTCGACCCGGCCGACGGCATCCCGCTGGCCAAGTCGGGCCACCGCGACGCGCTGGGCAAGCTGTTCTTCCAGACCCAGCTGCTCGACGTGCAGCTGCCGTCCGGCCTGCCGCAGGGCAAGGCCGAC
Source organism: Betaproteobacteria bacterium (assembly GCA_050256835.1). Lineage (GTDB taxonomy): Bacteria > Pseudomonadota > Gammaproteobacteria > Burkholderiales > Burkholderiaceae_C > JAMHWF01. The sequence continues at coordinate 6,431 of JBLMVT010000044.1, forward strand.
AACCAGATCCTCGGCGTCGTGCAGGCGCTGCGCGAGCAGTACGAGGGCCGCGAAGTCGTGCTGGTGTCCAAGGACATCAACATGCGCATCAAGGCGCGCGCGCTCGGGCTGGCCGCGGAGGATTACTTCAACGACCGCACGCTCGAGGACGGCGATCTGCTCTACACGGGCGTGCTGCCGCTGCCTGGCGACTTCTGGGAGCGCCACGGCAAGACGATGGAGAGCTGGAACCAGGGCGGGCTGACCTACTACCGCATCAGCGGTCCGCTCGTGCCGGCGCTGCTCGTCAACCAGTTCGTCTACCTCGAGGGCCCGGGTGCCGCGCCCATGTACGCCAAGGTGACCGAGATCACGGGCAAGACGGCGGTGCTGCGCACGCTCAAGGAGTACACGCACCAGAAGAACGCCGTCTGGGGCGTGACGGCGCGCAACCGCGAGCAGAACTTCGCGCTCAACCTGCTGATGGACCCGGAGTGCGACTTCATCACCCTCACCGGAACGGCGGGCACCGGCAAGACGCTGCTCACGCTGGCCTCCGGGCTGGCGCAGGTGATGGACGAGCGCCGCTATAGCGAGATCATCGTCACGCGCGTCACCGTGCCGGTGGGCGAGGACATCGGCTTCCTGCCCGGCACCGAGGAAGAGAAGATGAGCCCGTGGATGGGCGCTCTCGACGACAACCTCGAGGTGCTGGCACGCAGCGACTCGAGCGCTGGCGAATGGGGCCGTGCCGCGACCAACGACCTGGTACGCAGCAAGATCAAGATCAAGAGCCTGAACTTCATGCGCGGGCGCACCTTCCTCAACAAGTTCGTGCTCATCGACGAGGCGCAGAACCTCACCCCCAAGCAGATGAAGACGCTGATCACGCGCGCCGGCCCGGGCACGAAGATCGTCTGCCTGGGCAACCTCGCGCAGATCGACACGCCCTACCTCACCGAAGGCTCGTCGGGCCTCACCTACGCGATCGACCGCTTCAAGGGCTGGGCGCACAGCGGCCACGTCATGCTCGCGCGCGGCGAGCGCTCGCGGCTGGCGGACTTCGCCTCCGAGGTGCTCTGAGCGGCCCGCCGGCATGCCGGCGGCGGTGCGTGATCGGGCCGCCGGGGCACCCTGCTGCGCCGATGTCCCCCGGGCCGGGCACGGCCCGGCCCGGTGCCGTCAATCGGCCGGCCAGCTCTCGATCGGCTTCACCGGGCCGGCGAAGGTCTCGCGCCGCGGCGGCGCTGCCAGCGGCGGGAACTCGATCCTGGTTTCGGGCACCTCGGTGTCGGGCAGACGGTCGAGCAGGTCGCGGATCAGGGTCAGCCGGCCGCGCCGCTGGTCGTTGAAGTCGACGAGCGTCCATGGCGCGTGCTTCGTGTGCGTGGCCTCGAGCATGGCGTCGCGGGCGCGGCCGTACTCGGCGTACTTCGCACGCGCCTCGGCGTCGATCGGCGACAGCTTCCAGCGCTTGAGCGGATCGGCCAGCCGCTCGGCGAAGCGTTCCTCCTGCTCGGCCTGGTCGACGGCAAGCCAGTACTTGAACAGCAGCAGGCCGTCGTCGACCAGCAGCCGCTCGAACTTCGGTGCCTGGTCGAGGAAGGCTTCGACCTGGGCCTGGGAGGCGAAGCCCATCACCCGCTCGACGCCGGCGCGGTTGTACCAGCTGCGGTCGAACAGCACGATCTCGCCGGTCGCCGGCAGGTGGGCCACGTAGCGCTGGAAATACCACTGCGTCGATTCGCGTTCGCTCGGCTTGGGCAAGGCGACGATGCGGCAGCTGCGCGGGTTGAGGCGGTGCGCGATCGCCTCGATCACGCCGCCCTTGCCGGCGGTGTCGCGGCCCTCGACCACGACGGCCAGGCGCCGCCCCGTGCACTGCAGCCAGCGCGCCATGCGGTTCAGCTCGACCTGCAGCGGCTCGAGCAGCTCGTCGTAGCGCTTGCGATCGAGCGAGGGCGCGGCGCCGTTCTTCCCGCTCTTGCCCTTGTGGCCCATGCTCAGGCGCCAACCAGGTCCTTGATCTGCTGCAGCGCCGACGGGTCCTCGATCGTCGTCAGGTCGCCGGCGTCTCGCCCTTCGCACACGGCCTGGATCGCGCGGCGCAGCAGCTTGCCCGAGCGCGTCTTCGGCAGCAGGGTGACGAAGCGCACCCGCGCCGGCCGCGCCACCGCGCCGAGCTGCTCGTCGACGCGCTTCATGATGTCGCCCTCGAGCCTGAGCCGGGCCGCCTCGTCGGCGACCGCCGCCGGGTCCCTGACGACCGCGAAGGCCATCGCCACCTGGCCCTTGAGCGGGTCGGCGACGCCGACCACAGCGACCTCCGCCACCGCCGGGTGGCTGGAGATGCTCTCCTCGATCTCGCGCGTGCCGAGCCGGTGGCCGGCGACGTTGATGACATCGTCGGTGCGGCCGAGGATGAAGTAGTAGCCGTCCTCGTCGCGGATCCCCCAGTCGAAGGTGCTGTACACCGTGCGTCCGGGAATGCTCTTCCAGTAGGTGTTGACGTAGCGCTCGTCGTCGCGCCAGATGGTCTGCATGAACCCCGGCGGCAGCGGGCCGTCGATGACGACGACGCCCTTCTGGCGAGCACCGGTCAGCTCCCGGCCCGTGCTCTCGTCCATCAGCTTCACCTGGTAGCCGTACATCGGCACCCCCGGCGAGCCGAATTTCGAGCGCTGGCGCTCGATGCCGTTGGCGACGGTGAGGATCGGCCACCCCGATTCCGTCTGCCAGTAGTTGTCGATGATCGGGCGCTCGAGCCCGTCGGCGATCCACTGCGCGGTCGGCTCATCGAGCGGCTCGCCGGCGAGGAACAGCGCGCGCAAGGAGGACAGGTCGTACTTCTTCAGGAACGCCGGGTCCTGCTTCTTCAGCACGCGCACCGCGGTCGGCGCGCTGAACATCGCGGTGACCTTGTACTTCTCGACCAGGCTCCACCAGATGCCGGCATCGGGGCGGATCGGCAGGCCCTCGTACATGATCGTCGCCATGCCGGCGAGCAGCGGCCCGTAGACGATGTAGCTGTGGCCGACGACCCAGCCGATGTCGCTGGTCGAGAAGTAGGTCTCGCCGGGGTTGCCCAGAAAGATGTGCTTCATGCTCGCGGCCAGCGCGACCGCGTAGCCGCCGGTGTCGCGCTGCACGCCCTTGGGTCGCCCGGTCGTTCCCGAGGTGTAGATCGTGTAGCTGATCGCCGTCGAGTCGAGCCAGGCGCACGGCACCTCGGCGTCGAGGTGGCGCTGGCGCAGCGCCACGTAGTCCTCGTCGCGCCCGGCCACGCGCTCCATCGCGGCCAGGCCGCGATCGATCAGCAGCACCTTGGCCGGCTGATGCTTCGACAGGCGCAGCGCCTCGTCGAGCAGCGGCTTGTAGGCGACGACCTTGCCGGCACGGCTGCCGGCGTCGGCGCTGACGACCAGCTTCGGCTCGGCGTCCTCGATGCGGCTGGCCAGGCTGACCGAGGCGAAGCCGCCGAACACGACCGAATGGATGGCGCCGATGCGCACGCAGGCGAGCATCGCGAACGCCGCCTCGGGGATCATCGGCATGTAGATCAGCACCCGGTCGCCCTGCCCGACGCCCAGCTCGATCAGGCACGCGGCCATGCGCTGCACCTCGGCGTGCAGTTCGGCGAAGCTGTAGACGCGCTCCTGCCCGGTCTCGGTGGAGACGAAGATGAGCGCGTTCTGCCCGGCGCGCGACGCGAGATGGCGGTCCACGGCGTTGTGGCACAGGTTGGTGCGTCCGCCGACGAACCAGTCGACGAACGGCGGCTTGTCGTACGCCATGACGCGGTCGAACGGGCGCTGCCAGTCGATCAGCCGGGCCTGCTCGGCCCAGAAGGCCTCGGGGTCGTCGATCGAGCGGCGGTAGAAACTGGCGTAGTCCATGCTGTCTCCGTGGGGCTGGGACGGCAGCGGTCAGACCCGCGCCGCCTTCAGCAGTTGCAGGATCGGTCGAAAGCGCTCGTGCCGGCAGTCGTGCAACCACTCGAACACGACCATCTCGACGCTGGCCACGACGGCGCCGGCCTGGCGCAGCCGCTCGATGCCCAGCGCGTGGTCGGCGGCGCGGCGCGAGCCGCAGGCGGCGGCCACCGCCCACACGCCATGGCCGGCGCGCAGCAGGCCGAGCGCGGTCTGCAGCAGGCACACATGCGCTTCGCAGCCGGCGACGACGACGTCGGCAGGAGCGGCGTCGCCGCCGGGCAGCAAACCGAGCAGGCCGTCGGCACACGCGTCGAAGCGCATTTTCGCAAGCACGCTTGCGCAGCGCTGACGCACGCGCTCGTCGTTCGGGCCGAGGCCGGCGGGGTTCTGTTCGGTGCCGATCACCGGCACGCCCAGCTCGCGCGCCGCGTCGGCGAGCAGAAGCGCCTGTGCGATCACGTCCTCGCTGCCATGGATCGCGGGCATCAGCCTCGCCTGGTAGTCGACCAGCACGAGCGCGCTGCGCCGAACGTCGAGGCGGGCCGCGGCCGCGTTCATGCTTCGCGCGCGCGCCGCTGCGGCGCGGCGCGCGTGCGCGCGACGACGCCGTCGACGTAGCGCTCGAACAGCACGCGGGCCTCCTGGCGGAACATGCGGATGCGGCCGGTGTGCGAGAGCACCAGCAGGCCGACGGCGTGCGCGAACAGCGCCGTCGTCTCGGCCTGAGCCTGGGCGGCGGAAAGCCCGAGCGCGCAAAGGGCGCGCTCGGCGGGCGCCAGCGCGTCGCGCAGCCGCTGGTTGAGCCGCTCGTTGAGCTCGGGCGTCAGTCCGCGCGGCTGCATGCCCTGGAACAGGTAGAAGCCGAGGTCGAGGTCGCGCGGGTTCTCGTGGAAGAAGTCGAAGAAGGCGGCAGCGGCGGCGCGCAGCGTGGCGGTAGCCGCCTCCGCGCGGGCGACGGCGCTGCGCGCGGAGGTGGACGGCGGCACGGCCGCCGCGACGCGCGCATTCAGCCGCTCCAGCGACTCGCCGAGCAGCGCGCCGTACATCTCCTCCTTGCTGGCGTAGTAGCTGTAGATCGCGCCCGGCGTGTAGCCGGCGCGCTTGGCGATCTCGCGCAGGCTGGCGCCGTCCAGGCCCAGCTCGAG